>DASTKY010000239.1:0-10830 GCA_035715495.1 Gaiella sp.
GACGGCGCTGAACCGTCGGCTCGCCGCCGAGGCCCGCGTCTCGGGCGACCGCCTGGCCGCCGAGCTCGCCCGGCTCGAGCGCGCGGACGTCGAGCTCGGAGCGGTCGAGCGGCGCGCCCGCGCGGCCGCCGCGGCGCACGCCGCCGCGGTCGGCGCGAAGCGCAGCACCCTCGCGTCGATCCGCCGCGAGCAGGGGCTCACGCAGGCGAGGCTGGCCGCCGCGGAGGCCCGCGCCCGCGCCGCCCAGCGCGCCTCGGCGCGGCTCGCGCGCGCCGTGCGGAGCACGGTGACCCCCGGGGCCGCTGCGGCGGAGGCGCCGCCGGCGCCGGCGGCCGACGCGGGCGTGGCACCGGCGGGCGGCCGGCTCTTCGTCGCGGACGCCGTCGCCTACCATCTCCCGGGGCGCACCGCCAGCGGCCTGCCGGTCGGCGTCGGCGTGATCGCCGTCGACCCGACCGTGATCCCGCTCGGCACGCGGGTCTTCGTCCCCGGCTACGGCCCGGCGGTGGCGGCGGACGTCGGCTCGGCGATCAAGGGCAACATCATCGACCTCTGGATGCCGAGCACCGCGGCGGCCCGGGCCTGGGGCCGACGCACCGTCACGATCACCATCTACGGTTAGTGACCGTGCGCCCCCGGCACGTTCTGCTCGCGATCTGCGCGATCGCGATCGCCGCCGTCACCGCGACGTCCGCACCCGCAGCCTCGGACGACCTCACGGGCCGCCTCGCCGCGTCGCTCCGCGCGCCGCAGCTCTCGCTCGCCCGCACCGCCGCGATCGCGGTCGACACGCGCACGGGGGCCGTCGTCTTCGCGCACAACGAGGACATGCCGGCGATCCCGGCCTCGAACGAGAAGCTCCCCGTCTCGTGGGCGGCGCTCTCCCGCCTCGGGCCTGGCTACCGGTTCGCGACGGAGCTCTTCGGCGTCGGCGCGCGAGCGGGGCAGACGTGGGACGGCGACCTCTACCTCCGCGGCGGCGGCGACCCCACGCTGTCGAGCGGCGACATCGCGCGCCTCGCGCGCTCGATCAGCGCGCGCGGGATCCGCACGATCACGGGCAAGGTGCGCGGCGACGAGTCCGTCTACGACACGGCGCGCGCGGGCCGCGGCTGGAAGCGGTCGTTCCTCGGCATCGAGTCGCCGCCGCTCTCGGCGCTCGTCGTCGACCGCGCCCTGGGGTGGCCGAAGCACTCTCCCGCGCTGCTCGCGGCCCGCGCCCTGCAGGACTCGCTCCGGAAGCACGGCGTCACGGTTCTCGGCGGCGCCGGGCTCGGGACGACGCCCGCGGGCGCGCTGCTGCTCGCCGTCGACCACTCGGCGCGCCTCGCGACGATCGCGAAGGCTATGAACCGCGACAGCGACAACTTCACCGCCGAGATGGTGCTCAAGCAGCTGGGGACGGTCGACGGCGGCCTCGGGACGAGCGCGCGGGGCGCGCAGGTCGTCGTCGAGGAGATGCGCGCGGCGCGGATCCCCGTCACGGGCGTGCGGATCGTCGACGGGTCCGGCCTCTCGTCCCTCGACCGCGTCACCGCGGTCGCGCTCGCGGGGATCATCCGCGCCGGGCTCCAGAACCCGCGCATCCGCGACGCGTTCGTCGACTCGCTCGCGGTCGCCGGGCAGAGCGGGACGCTGAAGAACCGGCTCTGGAAGCTGACGGGCGTCCTCAAGGGCAAGACGGGCACCACGAACCTCGCCTGCACCCTGTCGGGGGTCCTCAACGGGTCGGTCGTCTTCGTCGTCCTCCAGAACGGCTCGCCGGTCGCGTTCTGGCCCGCGCGCGTCGCGCAGGACGCCTTCGTGACCGCGCTCGCCGCGTCGCGCTACGCGCGGACCGCCGCCGCGGGCTGACGCGCTAGCTCTCGAGCAGCTTCACGAGGGCCGCCTCGTCGAGGACGGGCACGCCCGCCTTCTCGGCCTTCGCGAGCTTGGAGCCCGGGCTCTCGCCGACGATCACCCCCGCCGTCTTCTTCGACACGGAGTCCGACACCTTGGCGCCGAGCGCCTCGAGCGCCTCCTTCGCCTCGTCGCGCGTCATTCCCTCGAGCGTTCCGGTGATCACGTACTGCCTGCCCGTGAGCGGGCCTTCCGCGGGACGCTCGGCCTCGCCGGCGGTCATCGTCAGGCCGAGCGACGCGAGCTCGCGCACGAGCGCGACGTTGTCGTCCTCTGCGAACCACTCGGCGACCAGCTCGGCGCGGTCCGGCCCGATCCCCTCTACGAGCTCGAGCTCCTCCTGGCTCGCCGCGACGAGCGCGTCCATCGAGCCGAGGTGCCGCGCGAGGTTCCGCGCCAGGACCCACCCGATCTTCGGGATGTTGAGCCCGAAGAGCACGCGGGAGAACGGCTGCGCCTTCGACGCCTCGATCGCGGCCACCGCGCGGGCGGCGGAGATCTCCGCGTAGCCGTCGAGCTCCTGGAGCTGCTCCGCGGTCAGGCGGTAGAGGTCGGGCATCGAGCGCAGCAGGCCCTCGTCCCAGAGCCGGCGGACGAACTGCTCCCCCACGCCCTCGATGTCCATCGCCGCGCTCACCCAGTGGATCAGCGTCTCGAGGCCGCGCGAGGGGCAGGCGCGGTTGGGGCAGCGGTGCATCACCTCGCCCTCGGGCTTCACGACCTCGACGCCGCAGAGCGGGCAGCGCTTCGGCATGCGGAACGGCTTCGTCCCCGGCGCGTGCTCGCCGGCGGGGCCGACCACCTGCGGGATCACGTCGCCGGCCCGCTGGACGATGACGAGGTCGCCCTCGCGGATGTCCTTGCGGTTGATGTCCTCCTCGTTGTGCAGCGTCGCGTTCGAGACGGTGACGCCGCCGACGTGCACCGGCTCCAGCTCGGCCCACGGGTTCAGGGCCCCGGTGCGCCCGACCCGGATGTGGATCTTCCGGAGCGTCGTGATCGCCGTCGACGGCGCCCACTTGAAGGCGCGCGCCCACCGCGGCCGCTCGTGCAGCGCCCCGAGGCGTCGCTGCTGGTCGACGTCGTCGACCTTGATCACGACGCCGTCGATCTCGTAGTCGAGCTCGGCGCGACGGGCCTCCCAGGCGGCGCAGGCAGCCGCCACCTCCTCGATCGTCTCGACGCGCTCGGCGAGCGGGTTCGTCCGGAACCCGTGCTCGCGCAGCCAGTCGAGGACGCCGGCCTGCGTCCCGGGCAGGTCGCCCTCGCGGGCGCCCACGCCGTAGACGAAGAGCGAGAGCGGCCGCTCGGCCGTCACGGCCGGGTTGAGCTGGCGGAGCGAGCCCGCCGCCGCGTTGCGCGGGTTGGGCGCCGGCTTCTTGCCGGCCGCCTCCTGCGCCTCGTTGAAGCGCGCGAAGCCGCTCAGCGGGAAGTAGATCTCGCCCCGCACCTCGAGCAGCGGCGGCACGTCGCCGTCGGCGCGGATCCGGAGCGGCACCGCCGACACCGTGCGGAGGTTCTGGGTGACGTCCTCGCCGCGCTGGCCGTCGCCGCGCGTCGCGCCGCGGACGAAGGCGCCGTTCTCGTAGAGGAGCGAGATCGCCGAGCCGTCGATCTTCGGCTCGACGACGTACGCGACGGGCTCGTCCGTGCCCAACCGCTTCCGCACGTCCCCGGCCCACTTCTCGAGCGCGTCGGCGGTCGTCACCTTCTCGAGCGACCCCATCGGCAGGAGGTGCGCCACCTTCGTGAACCCCGCGGCCGGCGCGCCGCCGACCCGCTGCGTCGGCGAGTCGGGCACGACGAGCTCGGGATGCTCGTCCTCGAGCGCCTTCAGCTCGTCGAAGAGGGCGTCGAAGGCGCTGTCCGGGAGCTCCGGGTCGTCGAGGACGTGGTAGCGGTAGTTGTGGTGCTCGACGAGCCGGCGGAGCTCCTCGACGCGGCTCGCGGCCCGCTCAGAGGAGGCCATGCAGCTCCTCGGTCGTGTGGACGAGCGCGTCCGGCTCCTCGGCGAGCAGGCGCTCGTCGGGGTGGATGCCGCCCCAGCCGACGGCGATCGCGCCCACCGCGGCCGCCTTGGCGGCACGCACG
Source organism: Gaiella sp. (assembly GCA_035715495.1). Lineage (GTDB taxonomy): Bacteria > Actinomycetota > Thermoleophilia > Gaiellales > Gaiellaceae > Gaiella. The sequence continues at coordinate 3,991 of DASTKY010000239.1, forward strand.
TCGAAGGGCGAGTCGCCGACGTAGACGGCGTCGGACGGCGAGGCGTCGAGACGCCGCAGCGCCTCGAGCACGGGGTCGGGGTCGGGTTTGTGGCGCTCGGTGTCCTCCGCGCCGACGAGGACGGACATCGTCTCGCGGAGCACCGGGAACCGGTCGAACGCGAGGCCGACCGTCCTCCCGCGCTTCGCCGTGACGACGCCGAGCGTCCGGCCCTCGTCGCGCAGCACGGGTAGGAGCTCGAGGATCCCGGTGAACGACTCCAGGGTCTCGTGGAGCGGCTCGTTGTGGGCGCGGTACACCTCGACGAGCTCGTCGACCCGGTCGGGGTCGAGGTCGCGCATCTGCGCGATCAGGCCGGGGCCTCCGATCGCGGCGCGCACGAGCTCCTCGTCCGGCTCGCGGCCGAGCACGGTCCTCGACGCGTGCTTCATCGAGGCGAGGATGATCGGCCCGGAGTCGATCAACGTGCCGTCGAGGTCGAAGAGGACGACCGGGTAGCGCACGCCGTCGATCGTAGCCGGGCACCCGGGCCGGGCCCCGCCCTGCCGTCGGGAGGTCAGTCGTAGTGCACGCGCTCCAGCACGAGCCCCTGCGGGGCCGCCGTCGCGCCGGCCTCGGCACGCGGCCGCCCCGCCAGGAGGCGCGCGACCGAGGCGGCGTCCTGCTCGAGCATCGTGCCGACGAGTGTCCGCACCATGTGCCGGAGGAACGAGTCGGCGGTGATCGTGAAGTGGAGCTCCTCGCCGCGCCGCTCCCAGGCGGCCGCGCGGACGTCGCGCGTGAAGACCTCGTGCTGCGTCTCCGTCGGCGTGAACGCCGTGAAGTCGTGGCGGCCGACGAGCGCTGCGGCGGCCTCCTCGAGCTCGTCGAGGTCGAGCGGCCGCGGCCACCAGAGCGTGCGCGAGGCCCGCAGCGGCGCGCGGGTCGGCCGCGCGAGGACGACGTACCGGTACGAGCGGCCCGTCGCAGAGAACCGCGCGTGGAACCCCTCCGGCGCCTCGGCGGCCTCGAGCACGGCGACGTCCTCGGGGAGCGCCGAGTTCAGCGCCTCCGCAAGGCGCGGCAGCGGCGGCCCGCCCTCCCCCGTGAGGCTCACGACCTGGCCCGTCGCGTGGACGCCCGCGTCGGTGCGACCCGCGACCGCGAGCCCCTCCCAGCGCGGCAGGGTCCGCTCGAGGGCGTCGCGGACAGCCCCCTCGACGGTCCGCTCCCCCGGCTGGCGCGCCCAGCCGCGGAAGCCGCTCCCGTCGTACTCGAGCGTGAGCCGGAGCGTCGGCACCCGCTAGGAGGCGGGCTCGACGTCGAGGACGAGCCCGTCCAGGCCGGTGACGACGGCGTCGTCCCCCGGGACGAGCACGGTCTCCGACCGCGCCTCCCACACCTCGCCGTCGAGCTTCACCTGGCCGCGCGGCGCGAGCGCGCGGACGACGACCACCCGCCGCCCGACGAGCGTCTCGGCGCCGACGGACGTCCGGCGTCGCTTCGACCACCAGACGAAGACGCCCGTCTCGACGACGTCGATGATCGCCGCGACGATCACGGCGATCGCACCCCAGGGCGAGGGCAGCACCGTGAGCGCCAGGACGAGCGCGACGATCGTCAGCACGCGGTCAGCCTAAAGCGCGAGAACGCGCCCCGAGCCGCCCACAGCGGCGCCGCCCAGGGAAATCATGGAAATGAGGCAGGTGCGACGGCGAAGCCGGCGCCTTCAGGGATGTGCCCCGGCGAACCCGGGGATCAAGCCGCAGGATTCGGGTCCTGCCGATTCCGCTTGGCGAACGAGAAGGACTTCGATCCCGCGGCTACGCCGCGGGATCGAAGTCGACCAGTTCCAGCAGCGCCATCTGCGCGGCGTCGCCCTGGCGGGGGCCGAGCTTGACGACGCGCGTGTAGCCGCCGTCGCGCTCGCTGAAGCGCGGGGCGACGTCCGCGAAGAGCTTGTGCACGACGTCGTTCGACCGCAGCGCGGCCATCGCCTGGCGCCGCGCGTGCAGGTCGCCGCGCTTGCCGAGCGTGATCAGCTTCTCGGCGTACGGCCTCACGGCCTTGGCCTTCGCCTCGGTCGTCTCGATCCGGCCGTGCGTGATGAGCGCGCCGGCGAGGTTCGAGTAGAGCGCCTTGCGGTGCGCCGAGTCGCGACCGAGCTTCTTGCCTGAGCGAGCGTGGCGCATGGCTAGCCGGGCAGGTCCTCGCCCTTGAGCGTGAGGCCGTGGGCCGCGAGGGTCTCGCGGACCTCCTCGATCGACTTGCGACCGAAGTTCGGGATCGCGGCCAGCTCGTTCTCGGACTTCGAGGTGAGGTCGCCGATCGTCTCGATGCCGACCCGCTTGAGGCAGTTGTACGAGCGGACGCCGAGCTCGAGCTCCTCGATCGGGAAGTTCTCCATCCCGTGGCTCGTCTGCGGCGCCTCGGACTCGGGCGCGGCCTCGGTGATGACGTCGATCTTGTCGAGGTCGGTGAAGATCGCGAGCTGGCGGATGAGGATCTCCGCGGCCTCCGCGATCGCGTCCTTCGGTGCGACCGAGCCGTCGGTCGTCACGTCGAGGATGAGCTTGTCGTAGTCGGTCCGCTGCCCGACGCGCGCGGACTCGACCTCGTACGAGACCCGCCGCACCGGCGAGAAGATCGAGTCGATCGGGATCACGCCGATCGCCGTGTCGGGGTTGCGGTTGCCGTCGGCCGGCTGGTAGCCGCGGCCGCGGCCGATCGTGAGGGTCATCTCGAGCTTGCCCTTGTCGGCGAGGTGCGCGAGCTCGAGCTCCGTGTTGAGGATCTCGAGGTCGGCGGGCGCCTCGATGTCGGCGGCCGTGACGGCGCCGGGGCCCTTCTTCGAGAGGTGCACCTCGATCTCGGGCGACTCGCCGTGGAGGCGGCACACGAGGTCCTTGAGGTTGAGGATGATGTCGGTGACGTCCTCGCGGACGCCCGGCAGCGTGGTGAACTCGTGGGCGACGCCCTCGATCTTGACTGCGGTCACCGCGGCCCCCTCGAGCGAGGAGAGCAGCACGCGCCGGAGCGAGTTGCCGAACGTGTAGCCGAAGCCGCGGTCGAGGGGCTCGATCGTGAAGCGGCCCGAGCGCTCGTCGGCGTCCTCGGAGACGATCCTGGGCGTCTGGAAGTCGGTCAGGGTGGAACGGGTGGCCATGTGATCCTTTCCGCGAATCAGGGCGAGCGCGGGCTCGCCCCTACTTCGAGTAGAGCTCGACGATCAGGGATTCCTGCACGGGGGTGTCGATCTCGGCACGCTCGGGCCACTTGAGCATCTTGCCCGTGAGCCCGTCGTGGTCGGCCTGGAGCCACGGAGCGACGGCGGCCGTGAGATCGGTGGCGTCGCGGACGATCGGCTCCGCCGGGCTGCCCGCCTTGAGGGAGACGATGTCGTCGGGCCGCACCCCGTAGCTCGGGATGTTGACCCGGCGGCCGTTGACGAGGAAGTGGCCGTGGCGCACGAGCTGCCGCGCCTGGGCGCGCGAGCCCGCGAAGCCGAGCCGGTAGACGACGTTGTCGAGGCGCGTCTCCAGCATCCGGAGCAGGTTCTCGCCCGTGGGGCCGGTGCGGCTCGACGCCTTCGCATAGGTGTTGCGGAACTGCTTCTCGAGCAGCCCGTAGTACCGGCGCGCCTTCTGCTTCTCGCGCAGCTGGAGCAGGTACTCGCTCTGCTTGATCCGGCCGCGGCCGTGCTCGCCCGGCGGATACGAGCGGCGCTCGATCGCGCACTTCTCGGTGAGGCAGCGCTCGCCCTTGAGGAACAGCTTGAGGCCCTCACGCCGGCACTGGCGGCACTTCGCTCCGGTGTCCCTGGCCACTAGCCGCGCCTCCGCTTCTTCGGGCGGACGCCGTTGTGGGCCTGCGGCGAGACGTCCTTGACGCCGAGGATCTCGAGGCCGGCCGCCTGGAGCGAGCGGATCGCCGTCTCGCGCCCCGAGCCGGGGCCCTTGACGAAGACCTCGACCTTCTGCAGGCCGTGCTCCATCCCCTTGCGGGCGGCGTTGTCGGCGGTCACCTGGGCGGCGAAGGGCGTCGACTTGCGGGAGCCCTTGAACCCGGCCGAGCCGGCCGACTCCCACACGATCACGTTCCCCTCCTTGTCCGTCAGGGAGACGATCGTGTTGTTGAACGACGTCTTGATGTGGGCCTGGCCGATCGCGATGTTCTTGCGAACGCGGCGGCGCGTGCGACCGCGCGTCGAGGCCTTGCGAGGAGGCGCCATTACTTCGCCTTCTTCCCGCGCCCGACGGTCTTCTTCGGGCCCTTGCGCGTCCGCGCGTTGGTCTTCGTGCGCTGTCCGTGCACCGGGAGGTTGCGGCGATGGCGGATCCCGCGGTAGCAGCCGATCTCCGACAGGCGCTTGATCGCCTGCGTGCGCTCGCGCCGGAGGTCACCCTCGACCTCGAGCTCGCCGTCGATGTAGGTGCGGAGCTTCGTGACCTCCTCGTCCGTCAGGTCCTTGACCTTCTGGTCGGGGTCGAGCTCGAGCGCCTTGCAGACCTTCTGCGCGGTCGACTGGCCGATCCCGTAGATGTAGGTCAGCCCGATCTCGAGGCGCTTCTGGTTCGGGAGGTTGACGCCGGCGCTGCGTGCCATCGTGTGTCTAGCCCTGCCTTTGCTTGTGCCGGGGATTGGTGCAGATCACCATGGTGCGCCCGTGCCGCTTGATGACGCGGCACCGCTCGCACATGGGCTTCACCGAAGGACGGACTTTCACTCTCAGCTCCTGGGTTGGCTACTTGAGACGGAACGTGATGCGGCCACGCGTGAGGTCGTACGGGGAGAGATCGACCTTGACGCGGTCACCCGGCAACAGCCGGATGTAGTGCCGGCGCATCTTCCCCGAGATCTTCGCGAGGACCTGCTGGCCGCCGTCGAGCTCGACGCGGAACATCGTGCTCGGAAGGGCTTCGACCACCTCGCCTTCGACCTCGATCTTCTCGTCCTTGACCGCCAACCGACTCCCTGCGCAGGGATCACGCCCTGCCCGTTGCAATGTTCATGAGATCCCGCATGGAACGGCGGCACGGAGCGACCGGCCACCGCGCGGGGCCGCTTACTGTAGCAGACCTGCCCTCTCGGTCGCGACGCCCACACGGGGCGTCAGGATCCGCGGGCCGTCGCCCTGGATCGCCACGGTGTGCTCGAAATGCGCCGCCCGCGAGCCGTCCGTCGTCGAGATCGTCCAGCCGTCGCCGGCGAGCCAGACGTCCGGTCCGCCGGCCGTGATCATCGGCTCGATCGCGATCGTCATGCCCTCCGAGAGCTTCGGGCCGCGCCCCGGCTCGCCGAAGTTCGGGACGTGCGGGTCCTCGTGGTAGTGACGTCCCACGCCGTGCCCGACGAGGCTCTTGACGACGGAGAAGCCTGCGTCCTCGACGACGGTCTGCACCGCGTGCGCGATGTCGCCGATCCGGTTGCCGAGCCGCGCCTCCGCGATCCCGGCCGCGAGCGCGTCCTGGCAGACGTCGAGCAGGCGCTGCGACTCCGCGTCGACCGTGCCCACCCCGAACGTGTAGGCGCTGTCGGCGATCGCGCCGCCGAGCGTCACGCCGACGTCGATCGTGACGATGTCGCCGTCCTCGAGGGCCGTGCCGTCCGGGATCCCGTGGACGACCACGTCGTTGACGGAGATGCAGATCGCGCGCGGGTAGCCCTTGTACCCGAGCGAGGTCGGGACGCCGCCCTGGGCGCGGATGAACGCGTCGGCGATCCGGTCCAGCTCGAGCAGCGTGATCCCCGGCTCGAGCCGCTCGCCGACGTGCGCGATCGTCCCGGCGACGACGTCGCCGGCGCGCGCGATCCGGTCGATCTCGGCCGCGCCCTTGCGGATGATCACGCGGGGGCCCCGTCGAGCTGGTCGAGCGCGTCCGCGATCTCGTTCGCGACCTCGTCGATCGTGCGCTCGGCGCGGATCGTCACGAGCCGGCCGCTCGCGCGGTAGAGCTCGACGAGCGGCGCCGTCTGCTCGTGGTACAGCTCGAGCCGCCGCGCGATGGCGTCGGGCGTGTCGTCGTCGCGCCCCTCGATCTGGGCGCGCCGGCGCAGCCGCTCGGTCGAGGTCCCCTGGTCGAGGTCGAAGAAGAGCACGAGATCGAGGTCGCGGCCGATGCCCGTGAGCATCGCGTCGAGCGCCTCGGCCTGCGCGAGGGTGCGTGGGAAGCCGTCGAGCACGAAGCCCCGGGTCGCGTCCGGCTCGGAGAGCCGCTCGCGGATGAGCTCGACGGTCAGCTCGTCCGGAACGAGCTCGCCGCTCGCGAGGATCGGCTCCACCTTGCGGCCGAGCGGCGTTCCCGCCGCGATCGCCGCGCGGAACATGTCGCCGGTCGAGACGTGCGGGATCTCCCGCTCCTCCGCGAGCCGCGACGCCTGGGTTCCCTTGCCGGAGCCCTGGGGGCCCAGGACGAGCAGGTTCACCGCAGGAAGCCCTCGTAGTTGCGCATCATCATCTGGGATTCCATCTGACGCATCGTGTCGAGCGCAACGCCGACGGCGATCAGCACGGACGTGCCGCCCAGCGCCCCTGCGGAGGCCTGGGAGAAGCCGCCGTAGCGGATGAAAAGGCTCGGCAGGATCGCGACGGTCGCGAGGAAGAGCGAGCCCGGCAGGGTCAGGCGCGTCAGGACGCGGTCGAGGTACTGCGCGGTCGGCGGGCCGGGCCGGATGCCCGGGATGTAGCCCCCGTGCTTGCGGAGGTTGTCCGCCTGGTCGACCGGGTTGAACTGGACCGCGGTGTAGAAGAACGCGAAGAGCACGATCATCCCGCCCTCGATCATCAGGTAGAGCCAGTCGCCGGGCTGGAAGTACGTGTTGACGAAGTCCTGCGTGGCCGGGAAGTACTGGGCGACCGTC
>DASTKY010000240.1:0-6138 GCA_035715495.1 Gaiella sp.
TCCACCACCTGTGGAGTGGCGACCCGGAGGGCGTGCGGTCCGTGCTCGATCTCTGCTGCGGCACCGGCCTCCTCGCGGCCGAGCTGACGGGCCGTGGGTACCGGATGGTCGGCGTCGACGCATCCGACGCGATGCTGGCCGTCGCCCGCGAGCGCCTCGGCCCCGACGTCCGCTTGCACCGGACGACGCTCCCGGACCTGACGGTCGACGACGTCTTCGACGCCGCGGCCTGCACTTTCGACGGCTTCAACCACCTCACTCCAGACGGGCTGCGACAAACGATGGCCGCCGTGGCCCTCCGGCTTCGGCCCGGCGGTTGGCTCGTCTTCGACCTCCACACCGAGCGGATGATGGACTTCACCCGGGCCAACCCGGTCGTCGAGGGCGAGTCGGCCGGGAACAGCTTCGTGATCAGCAGTGCCGTGGATCCCGACACGCGCACCTGCGACACCACGATCGAGCTGACGCGGAGGGTCGACGGCTCCTTCAGCGAGCGGCACCGGCAGTACTTCCACAGGGATGCGGACGTTCGTGCCTCCCTCCAGGCCGCGGGCTTCGCGGTGACCGCGGTCGAGGAGGAGTACACGCACGAGCCGGCGGGCGCCGCGACCCTCACCGCGACGTGGACTGCACGGCGTCTACCGATGTGAGCGTGCGTCCGGCGCTCGTCGACGCTACGCGGCCGAGGCCGGCGTCTGGAGCGTCCGCCGCCAGCCGCTGAGCAGCGCGTGCACAGAGGCCGCCCCGACGAGCGGCTCATCCGGTAGCGGCAGCTCGACAGGGGCGAGGATGAACGGCCGAGTCTGGAGCCCGCCCATCCCGCCGTGGAACGAGATGAGCTCCTCGAAGGCGCAGCCCTCGTCCAGTTCGTGGTCGTAGAAGCTGTTGACGAAGAGGTCTGGCGCGTTCGTGAAGCCGTCGGAGCGGAGCAGGTGGCGGGCGGCGTTGGGTGAGAAGTGCGCGAGCGGATCCTCGCCCTCGACGCGTCCGTCCGAGAGGTAGTGCGTTCCGCGCCGACCGAGCGCGACCGGGCCGTCGGCCCCCGAGCGGACGACGACGAAGCCGACGTGCTCGTGCTCGGTGAGGGCCTGGATCAGGCGCGGGTGCCGCGCGTCGATCTCCTCGCGGGTCATCCGCCGCGGCTCGTCGAGGAGGTAGACGAGGCCGAGGTTGCCCGAGCCGAGGACGACGACGTCCTCGCCGCTCACGTCCTTCTTGCTCCCGCGCTTCTTCCCCGACTCCTCGCCCTTCCCGGTCGCCTCGTCGAAGGCGACGCCGACGTTCGTGCGCGACTCGTCCTCGCCGGACTCCGCGCGGACGTCGTCGGCCTCGACCGACTGCCGCACGAGGTCCTCGAGCGCGTAGCCGTTCCGCTGCTTGAAGGTCGCCCCCTGCGTCTGGCCGTGGTCCGAGAGGACGACGATCTCGTAGGGCCGGGGCGCGTAGCGGCGCGCCCGCTCGATCCGCCCGAACTGCTGGTCGAGCTTGCGGAGGGCCTCGAGCGTGTCGGGCCGCTCGAGCCCCGAGTGGTGCGCCACCTCGTCGTAGCTCGCGAAGGTCGCGTAGATCGCGGGGCGGCCGACGAACATGTCCGAGAGGACGGCGTACACCGTCAGGTCGCGGACGGCGACGCACATCCCGGCCCGCAGGAGCGGGTAGATCCCGCCGCGGTGGCCGCGCGGCCGCACGTCGCGCCGCCGCTGCCGCGCGGACGCGACGAGCTCGAGCACGACCTCCCAGAGGATCAGCACGAGCGTGCGCGTCACGTTGAACCCGTTGGCGAAGAAGGCGCGGTAGCCGGGGTTCGCCTTCTTCTCCTCGCTGACGCGGCTGGCGGTGAGCAGGGCGTGGTCGGCCTCGCCGGAGAGCAGGTTGCCGCGGCTCGCGCCGCCGTCGCGCAGGAGCCCGTCGCCCGCGTGCCGCCGCTCGAGCTCGGCGCAGTCGTCGGGGTTCGAGCAGACCATCAGCTCCATCCGCTCCTTCTCGACCCAGCGGAACGCGGGGATGTTCTCGTTCGACCCGAGGAGGATGCCCGCCTGGCTCGCGCCGGTCTGGGACGAGAGGTCGGTCTCCCACTCGACGAGCTTGTGCGTGTTCCCCGCGAGCCAGCTCGCCATCACGGGCGCGTTCCCGTCGCGCATCGCGCGCTGCAGCACGGGCTTCGCGAGCCCGTCGATCTCGAGGTAGAGGATGCCGGGGACGTCCGTGACCTCGCGGTCGCGCGACCGCCGCGCGACCCGGTGCACGACGCTCAGCGAGTAGGCGTCGTCATCGTTCGTCCCGAAGATCACCTGCACGACCGTCGTCACGGCCGAGATGACGAGCGCGGCGAGGAGGGCCCAGCCGAAGTCGTCCACCTCGAGGCCGCCCTCGATGCTCCCGACCGCCTGGAGCGCGAGGGCGTCCGCGACGAGCACGAGCAGGAAGGCGAGGCCGACCGTGTACGGCAGCCGCAGCGCGGCGATCAGGGGCGGCACGACGGCGTTGACGATCGCGATCAGCACGGCGGCGAGGAGCGCGCCCCAGAAGTCGTCGACCCGGACGCCCGGGAGGATCGCGGCGGCGGCCATGATCGCGAGCGCGCCGGTGACGAGCGCGACCACGAGGAACGTGGGCTTCAGCCGCGGGCGGATGTCCGCGCGCGAAGGGCGCTGGCCGTACTCGCTCGTCGCCTCGGCGGACATCGGCCGACTCTAGCGCCGCGGCGCCTCGGTCCCAAGGACAGGCGGCCCGACCGGTCGGCGGGACAGAATCGGCACGATGCGGCCCGGGGCAGTGTGACCGACGGAGGAGGCGACGTGAGCGAGCAGGAGGTGCGCGACGAGCGGAACCTCGCCGGGGCGATCTACGGGACGATCCTCGCGACGTCCGTGGTGGCCGGCCTGTCCGAGGGCGGCGAGGTGGACAAGGGCCCCGCGGCGCTCGTCGTGATCTCGAGCTCGCTCGTCTTCTGGCTCGCCCACGTGTACGCCGGCGTCCTCGGCCACCATCTCCAGCCCGGACACGGGTTCACCTGGTCGCGCGTCGGCGCGATCACGCGCCACGAGTGGCCCATCCTCGCGAGCGGGATCCCTCCGGCGATCGTCCTCGCTCTGGGGACGCTCGGGCTCTTCGAGCGCGACACCGCCTACTGGCTCGCGATCGGGGTGGGGATCGCCTCGCTCGTGTTCTGGGGTGTCGCCTACGCGCGTGAGCAGGGCTACCACACGGTGGTGGTCGCGCTCGCGGGAGCCGTCAACGGGCTGCTCGGGCTCGTGATCGTCGCCCTCAAGGTGCTCGTCCACTGACGAGCGGGACGGCGGACGGGCGGGGCCGGGGCCCCGCCCGTCGCCGAACGGTGTCTACGAGGCGAGCGCCTTCGCCTTGATGGCGTCGAACTCGGCCTGCGTGATCGAGCCGGCGTCGAGGAGGCCCTTGGCCTTCTCGATCTCGGCGGCGGGGCCGCTCGAGGCGGCGACCGTCTTCACGTAGTCGTCGAACTGGCTCTGTGCGGCCTGCGCGTCCTTGATGTCGCGCTCGGCCATGTGCCGACCCTGCGTCACGATGTAGACGAAGACGCCGAGGAACGGCAAGAGGATCAAGAAGATGATCCACGCGGTCTTCCCCAAACCCGAGACGTCGTGCCGCCGGAAGAGGTCCATCAGGCACCGGAAGAGGATGATGAACCATGCGATCCACAGGAAGAAGACGAGCATCGTCCAGAAGACGTCGAGGAACGGGTAGTCGGCTGCGATCATGCAATGCCTCCAAGGGCCGGTGGTAGGGGGAGATCCGGACCCGACAAGTCTCTACTAGCAGGGCCTGCTTCGCCAGCGGAGCCGCTGCGCCGCAGCGCCCTCACACCTGCAGACGATACTGGGGACGCCCTCGACACAGGAGGAACGTCCATGGAACGGATCGCCCCCCGGCTGCCCCGTGCAGCCCGCCGCCCAGTCGTCCTCGCGGCGCTTCTGCTCGTCGTGCTCGCGGTGCTCGCCGTCCCCACGGCGCTCGCCCAGCTGCAGGCGGCCCCGGTCAACACCGCGCAGCCGACGATCAGCGGGAGCCCCGTCGTCGGCCAGACGCTGACCGCGACGCAGGGCACGTGGAGCAACTCGCCGACCTCGTTCACGTACCAGTGGGTCCGGTGCCCCGCCTCGGGCGGCGCATCCGACGGTTCGGACTGCGCCGTGATCGGCGGCGCGACGACGACCGCCTACATCGCCGCCTCCGGGGACGTCGGGTCGCGCCTGCGCGTGCGCGTCACGGCCTCGAACGCCGACGGGTCCGACACCTCCGCCTCGAACGCGACGGCCGCGGTCGCGACGACGGCGGCCCCGGTGAACAGCGCGCTCCCGACGATCAGCGGCTCGACGATCGTCGGCTCGACGCTGACGGCGACCCAGGGCACATGGTCGGGAACCGGCAACACGTACGCCTACGCCTGGCAGCGGTGCAACGCCACGGGCGCGAGCTGCGCCCCGATCGCCTCGGCGACCGGCCAGACCTACGTGCTGACCGCCACCGACGCGGCGGACACGATCCGCGTCGCGGTGACGGCGACGAACGCCGCCGGCAACGCGACGGCGACCTCGGCGCAGACCGCGGTCGTCGCGGCCACGGCCGCCAACGGCTGCCCGACCGGGACGGGGACGATCGACGTCGACCGGCTGGCCCCGCCGGCCCGGCTCATGATCGACCGTCAGTCGATCACGCCGTCGGTCGTGGTGCGCGACACGCGGACGATCCGGCTCCGCTTCCGCGTCTCGGCCTGCGGCGGCCGCCCCGTGGAGGGCGCGCTGGTCTACGCCACGCCGACCCCGTACCAGCAGTTCTCGACGAGCGAGCAGCCGACGGCGAACGACGGCTTCGCGATCCTGACGCTCAGCCGCGGGCGGTTCTTCCCCGCGAGCCAGCAGCAGCAGAACCTCGTCGTGTTCGTGCGGGCGCGGAAGAGCGGCGAGGACCTGCTCGGCGGCATCTCGAACCGCCGGCTGGTCTCGTTCCGCGTCGACCTGAACGGTTAGGCACCACCGACCCGGGGCCGGCGCGCCGGCCCCGGGTCACAGCTCCAGGGTCTCGCCCGGCTGCAGGACGCGCACCTCGACGTCCGGCGCCTCGCGTTGCGTGGCCTCGACGAACCGCCTCGGCGGGAGCTGCAGGAATGTCGGCGCGGTGCGGAGCCCGAGGTGGATCGGGTGGAACGTCCCCCAGTGGATCGGGACGACGATCCGCGGCTGCAGGAGCGCCACGGCGCGCGCGGCGCCGTCGGGGTCGAGGTGGCCGGAGCCGAGGCTCGGCCCCCAGCCCCAGATCGGGACGAGCGCGAGGTCGAGGCCCTCGCCCAGCTCCCGCATCCCCTCGAAGAGATCGGTGTCGCCCGCGAAGTAGATCCGCCGCGACCCCGCGAGCACGAAGCCGAGCGCGTCACCGCGCGCGAGGAGCGGCGCCCGGGCGCCGTCGTGGTCCGCGTAGGTCGCCTCCACGCTGACGTCCCCGATCCGGAGCTGCTCCCCGACGGTGACCTCGGTGACGTCGGTGAAGCCCCGGTTGCGCAGGACCTTGCCGATCCCCCGCGGGACGACGACCCGGGTGGAGCGGCCGAGCGCGAGCAGCGAGGGGACGTCGAGGTGGTCGTAGTGGGCGTGTGAGACGAGGACGGCGTCGACCTCGCCGATCTCGTCGCGGCCGAAGCCGGCCCTCCGGCGCAGGTGCGCCACCCGCCGCCGGAGGAGCGGGTCGGTCAGGAGGCGCGTCCCGTCGAGCGAGACGAGCACGGTGGAGTGCCCGACGTACGTCACGCTCGCCACCCGTCCACTCTGACACGCGTGACCCACGCGCGGCCCTGCGCGGACCAGCGATGCTGTGCTCCGGAGCGAGACGGAGGAACGGATGGGCGAGCGCAGGGAGGTCGAGCCGCTGGTCGCCGCGGCGGCGGACGCGCAGCCGCTGTGGTTCGGGAGCGGCCTCAGCGCGATCCGGCTCGACGCCGGCCGGACGGGCGGCCGCCTCGCCGTGCACGAGCGCTTGCTGCCGGGCGGGTTCCGGTCGCCGCTCCACGCGCACCTCGAGGACGACGAGGTTCTACGTGGTCGAGGGGGAGCTGACGGCGCACCTCGACGGGGCCGACGAGCGGGCCTCGCAGGGCGCTGTGGTGCT
>DASTKY010000241.1:0-2569 GCA_035715495.1 Gaiella sp.
CCGCGCGACGTGGAGGCCGGCCGCGGCCGCGGTGCCGCCGGGAAGGACGAAGCTCTTGAGCTCCGGGAGGTCGGCGTTGAGCCGGTCGCAGTCCTCCTCGAGCCGGTCGACGAGGGGCTGCTCGATCCGCAACCGGCCCTCGACCTCGCCCGGGACGGAGAGGTCGGCGCCGACGTCGAAGAGCTCGTTCTGGATCCGCTCGAGCGTCGGGCGGAGCGTCTCCGGCACCTCGCCGGCGAGGACGACGCCGAGCGCGGCATTGAGCTCGTCGACGGTGCCGAAGGCGACGATCCGGCCGTCGAGCTTCGAGGTGCGCGAGCCGTCGCCCAGCGACGTCTCCCCGCCGTCCCCGCCGCGCGTGTAGATCCGCGTGAGGCGCACCGGCTCATCCTGCGCGCGGCTCATCCTCTGAGCCTACCCGGCTCCCTCGGGGGCGTCAGCCGCGCAGGCCCGTGGCCGCGGAGGCGCCGACCGCGAGCCGCCGGTCGGCCTCGCGGAGCAGCTCCCGGGCGATCACGATCCGCTGGATCTCGCTCGTCCCCTCGTAGATCTCGGTGATCTTCGCGTCGCGGTAGTAGCGCTCGGCCGGGAACTCGCGCGTGTAGCCGTACCCGCCGAGCACCTGGATCGCGTCCTGGCTCGCGCTGACGGCGACCCGCGACGCGAAGAGCTTCGCCATCGCCCCCTCCGCCCCGTGCGGCAGGCCGGCCTGCTTGAGCCAGGCCGCGCGCAGCGTCAGCTGCCGGGCGGCGGCGATCTCGGTGGCCATGTCCGCGAGCCGGAACTGGACGGCCTGGAAGTCGGCGATCCGTCGGCCGAACTGCTCGCGCTCGAGCGCGTAGGCGCGCGCCGTGTCGAGCGCGGCCTGCGCGATCCCGACCGCCTGCGCCGCGATCCCGATCCGCCCGCCGTCGAGCGTCGCCATCGCGACCGCGAACCCCTTCCGCTCCTCGTGTAGGAGCCGGTCGCCGTCGACGCGCACGTCGTCGAGCCGGAGGTCTGCCGTCGAGGACGAGTGGAGACCGAGCTTCTCCTCCTCCCTTGTCACCTCGACGTGCTCGGCGTCGAGCAGGAAGGCGGAGACGCCCCGCGCGCCCTCGGTCGCGGGATCGGTGCGAGCGAAGAGGAGGAACGTCGAGGCGTGACTCCCGTTCGTGCACCACTGCTTCGACCCGGAGAGCCGCCAGCCGTCCCCGTCGGGCACGGCCGTCGTGCGGAGCGAGCCCGCATCGGAGCCGGAGCCCGGCTCGGTCAGGGCGAAGGCGCCGAGCACCTCGCCGCGGGCGAGCGGCGGGACGAAGCGCGCCTTCTGCTCGTCCGTCCCGAACGACACGATCGGGAGCGTCGCCGCGCTCGTGTGCACCGCGACCGTGACGCCGACGCCCGCGTCCGCGCGGGAGAGCTCCTCCAGGACGAGCACGTAGGCGACGAAGTCCGCCCCCGCGCCGCCGAGCTCCTCCGGCACGCAGACTCCCATCAGGCCGAGCCCGCCGAGCTTCGCGAAGAGCTCCCGCGGGAAGCGGTGGTCGCGGTCCCAGTCGGACGCGTGCGGGACGATCTCGGTCTCCCCGACCTCGCGGGCGAGCGCCTGGATCTCGCGCTGCTCGTCGGTGAGGGCGAAGTCCACGGCTGCAGTCTAGGAGCGGTGGCGGAACGGCCGGAGGCGGCGCTTGAGTGCCTTGTTCATGCCATCCGGGGTCGCGAGGCGCCGCAGGCGGCCCGCCGAGAGCTCCGTGCAGAGGACGGCCGAGGCGGCAGGCCCGCGGTCGCCGTACCCGACGCCGGAGGGACGGAACGCAGGCGCAGCGCGCCAGCCCTCCTCGCCGAGCTCGTACGCCTCCTGCTCCTCGACGAAGAGGCCCGCGGCGGCGAAGAGGCCGTTCCAGCCGTCGAGGTCGTCGAGCCGGAACCAGCCGTGGTCGCCGGGCTCCCCGAGCGGGACGGTCACGAGCAGCCGCCCTCGGGCGCCGACGACGCGGCCGAGCTCGCGGAGCGCGTCGACGCGCGAGCCCGGGTCGTCCTCCGCCGGGAGCCCGTACGCCGTGTTGTCGGCGCCGACGTGCTCGAGCGTCGAGACGAGGAGCGCCTGGTCGAAGGCGCCGTCCTCGAACGGGAGCGACCGCACGTCGGCCGTGACCCGCTCCATCGCCGGCACGTCCCGCTCCGCGAGGTCGGCTCCGGTCAGGTCGACGCCGGCGCGCAGCAGGCCGGCCAGGTACGCGGGCTCGGCGAACGCGTAGCCGACCTCGAGCACGCGGCCGCTCGCCGCCAGCCGTGAGAGCACCCACGGGACCTCGATCACGCGCTCGTCGGTGTCGGCCGGCGCCTGCAGCCAGGCGAGGCGCTCGCCCCGTGCGCGCGCGCCGAGCCCGAGGGCGACGGCGTCGTCGAGCGCACGGACGCGCACCGCCTCGTCGGCGGTGACCAGCTCGTGGAGGAAGGTCGCGCGCGACAGCGTCCCCTCCCCGAGCTTCGCGACCGCGCGTTCGCGCGCCTCGGGCTCGGGCGGCCGGCGCAGCACCTCGCGGAACGCCCGGTCGACGAACGCGTCGTCGGCTTCGCGCTGCGC
>DASTKY010000242.1:0-6475 GCA_035715495.1 Gaiella sp.
GACCCGTCCGCGGTCCTGCTCGACGAGGTCCAGGGGCTGACGCTGCTCGCGCTCGTCGGCATCGTCGATCCGGCGCGCAGGGAGGCGCGCGACGCGATCGCCCGCTGCAAGGAGGCCGGGATCCGCGTGCGCATGATCACGGGCGATCACGCCACGACGGCGGCGGCGATCGCGAAGCAGCTCGGCATCCCGGGCCGCGCGCTGCCGGGTACCGAGTTCGCCGCGCTGAGCGACGAGGAGCTCGGCGCCCAGGTCGGCGAGATCGGCGTCGTCGCGCGCGTGGCGCCCGAGGACAAGGTGCGCCTCGTGGAGATGCTGAAGCAGCAGGGCAACGTCGTGGCGATGACGGGCGACGGCGTGAACGACGCCCCGGCGCTCAAGCGCTCGGACATCGGCGTCGCGATGGGGATCACGGGCACCGAGGTGACGAAGGAAGCCGCGGACATGATCCTCACCGACGACAACTTCGCGACCATCGTCTCGGCGGTGGAGGGGGGACGCGGGATCTACGACAACCTCATGAAGTACGTGCGCATCCAGCTCATCCAGCTGGGCGCGTTCATCCTCCTCTTCGTGCTCGCCGGCGTGTTCGTCGTCGCCGACGGCGCCCCGCTCACGCCCCTGCAGATCCTCTGGATCAACTTCGCGATCGACGTCCTCCTCGCGATCGGCCTCGGCTTCGACGCGCCCGCGCCGGGTCTCATGCGGCGGGCGCCCCGCGACGCGTCGGCGCCGATCGTCGCCCGCCCGCTCGCGATCCGGCTCGGCGTCGCGAGCCTCGTCATGGCGACCCTCGCGCTCGGGGTCGTCGCCTGGGGCGAGGAGCGCTACGACCTCGCGGTCGCGACGACGATGGGCCTCACGGCCCTCTCGCTGCTCCACATCGTCGCCGCGCTCGAGGTGCGCGAGCCGGAGGGGACGATCTTCGCGCGCTACACGGTCGCGAACCGCCGCTTCGTGCAGCTGATCGGCGCGACGCTGGTGCTCACGTTCCTCGTCACCGAGCTCGGCCCCCTCCAGCGGATCTTCGACACCGTCGCGCTGACGAGCACGCAGTGGGGGATCTGCCTCCTCGCGCCCGTCGTCTACCTCGCGCTCGTGGAGCTCGCCAAGGCGGTCGACCGGCGCTCCGGCCGCGGCCGGCCCGCGCTCGCCGTCGACGCCGGATGATCGTCCCGCGCTGGGAGTGGCGGACGTTCGGCGACGAGCTCGGCGACGCCGAGTCGCGGCTCGAGGCGCTCACCCCGACCGAGGTCGAGGACGGCGACGAGGTCTACGTCCTCTCGACGAGGGACGCCGGGAGCGTCAAGGTCAGGCACGGCCAGCTCGACGTGAAGCGCCTCGAGCAGGTGGAGGACGGGCTCCAGCAGTGGCGGCCGATCCTCAAGGCGGACTTCCCGGTCGAGGCGTCCGCCGTCGCCGCGCTGCTGGAGGCGCTCGGCGCGAGCGTCCCGCTGGCGCGCGACGCCTACTCGCTCGACGAGCTCGTCGACGAGGTCGCGGGCGGGGCCCCCGACCTCTTCGCCCTGCCCGTGCACAAGCACCGCCGGCACTACGTGCTCGACGGCTGCCTCGCGGAGCTCACCGACGTGCGGGCGGGCTCGGGGTCGACGCGCACGATCGCCGTCGAGCACGAGGATGCCGCCCTCGTCCGCGCCACGGTCGAGTCGCTCGGGCTCTGGTCGCGCCCGAACGTCAGCGTCCCCCGCGGCCTCCGTGCGCTCGCGGGCTTCGAGGCGCGCCGGTACGCCGTCGTGGACGTCGGGTCCAACTCCGTGAAGGTCCACCTCGCCGAGCAGGCGGCGGACGGGACGTGGCGCGTGCTCGCCGACCGGTCGGAGGTGACGCGACTCGGCGACGGGCTCCACGACACGGGCGAGCTCCACGCGGAGCCGATGCGGCGCACGGCCGACGCGGTCGTCGCTGCGGTGGAGGGGGCGCGACGGGAGGGGGCCGAGGGGATCGCGGCGGTCGGCACCGCCGCCCTGCGCTCCGCGCGGAACAGCGAGGCCCTCCTCGACGACGTCGAGGAGCGGTGCGGCGTGCGCATCGAGGTGATCGACGGCGAGGAGGAGGCGCGGCTCTCGTACGTCGCGGCGATGGCCGGGCTCGGCCCGGTCGACGGCTCGGTCGTCGTCTTCGAGACCGGAGGGGGCAGCACGCAGTTCACGTTCGGCCACGGGGAGCGGGTCGAGGGCCACTGGAGCGTCGACGTCGGCGCGCTGCGCCTCACGGACAGGTTCGGCCTCGAACGTGCCGTCGGGACGGAGGTCGTCGCGGACGCGCTGCGGTGGATCGGCGACGAGCTGACCCCGCTCGACGACCGCGAGACACCAGACGTGCTCGTCGGGCTCGGCGGAGCCGTGACGAACCTCGCCGCCGTTCGGCACGGGCTCGCGGAATACGATCGCGAGGTCGTGCACGGCACCGAGCTCACCGTCGCCGAGCTCGACGAGCTGATCGAGCGCTTCCGAACGCGGTCGGCGGAGGAGCGCCGCGGGATCACGGGCCTGCAGCCGAAGCGGGCCGAGGTGATCCTCGCCGGCGCCTGCGTCGTCCGCGCCGTGCTGGCGGAGCTGCGCCGCGACTCGTTCACCGTGAGCGACCGCGGCCTGCGCCACCGGTTGCTGGTCGAGCGGTTCGGAGAGGCGTCGTGACCGGCGGGCCGGTGGTCGTCGCGAACGACGGCATCCGCGCGCACGCCGGGCGGCTCGTCTCGTCACCGATCGGCCGCGGGGCGCTCGCGCTCTCCTTCTCCGAGTCGACGGCGTCGTCGGCCGAGGTGCTCGTCGAGGGTGACGCCTTCTATCCCCGGATGCTCGAGGACATCCGCGCGGCGCGGTCGAGCGTCCACATCAACCAGTTCGGCTTCCGCCCCGGGACGATCGGCGAGTCGTTCGCAGAGGCCCTCCTCGCGAAGGCGGCGGAGGGCGTCCCGGTCAGGGTCGTGGTCGATCGTCAGGGCTCGGCGCCCGAGGAGGGCTCGCGCGGGTTCTACGAGCGCCTCGCCGCGGGCGGCATCGAGATCTGCGTCGTCCGTGCCACGACCGTACGCGCCGAGGAGGGGCCGCTCGGGGGCGAGGGCCCCGTGCGCTGGAACCTGTCCACGCTCGGGCACATCGACCACCGCAAGCTGGTGGTCGTCGACGGGCGCACCGGTTGGGTGGGTGGCGCGGGGATCGAGGACCACTTCCACGACGGCCGCTTCCACGACCTCTTCGTGCGCGTCACCGGGCCCGTCGTCGCCCAGCTGCAGCTCGTGTTCCTCGCGACCGTGCGGTGGCTCGGCGCCGAGGTCCCGGCAACCGAGCTCGACGAGCTGTTCCCCTCGCTCGACCCGGGCGACGACCCGGTCCCCGCGCTCGTCCTCCACAACGCCCCCGGTCGCTACCGGCCCATCACCGACGCCATCGCGGCGTCGCTCGACGGCGCCCGCGAGACCCTCGACGTCGTCAACCCGTACGTCACCGACCGCGGGATGATCCGGCGCATCGAGCGCGCGGCGCGGCGGGGCGTCGCGGTTCGCCTCTTCGTGCCCGCGAACGCGAACAACTGGGCCTGTGCGGCGGCGCAGCAGCATCACCACCGGACGCTCCTCGACGCGGGCGTCCGGATCCTCGAGTACCCGACGATGCTCCACGCGAAGGCGTTCGTCCGCGACGGCGAGGAGGTGCTCGCGGGCACGTGCAACCTCGAGGCCTGGAGCCTCAAGCGATTTCTCGAGATCGACATCCGGCTCCGCTCTCGGCTCGTCGCGACGCAGTTCGACGAGCGCTTCAGTGCCCCCGCCGAGGAGGTCTCGCGCGCGGGACGCGCGCTCACCGGGCGCAAGGAGCGGCTGCGCGCCCGCGCGTTCGCGACGATCTCGCCGTTTCTCTGACCCGACAGCCCCGGCTCAACGCGGGCGGCTCGGTGCGATAGGGTCGGGCCTCGTAGTCAGCATCCGACGAGGGAGGCACCGTGGTCGCCGCGGACTATCCGTTCTTCGATCTGATCCTCAGCATGGCGATCTTCTTCCTGTGGATCGTCTGGATCTGGATCCTGATCGAGGTCATCGCGGACATCTTCCGCCGCCACGACGTCTCGGGCTGGACGAAGACCGCCTGGCTGATCTTCGTGATCCTGGTGCCGTTCCTCGGCGTCTTCGTCTACCTGATCACGCAGAACGTCGGGATGACCGAGCGCAAGCTCCAGCGGGCGCGCGCCCAGCAGGAGCAGTACGACGCGTACGTGCGCGACCGGGTCGCCGCGACCGGTGGCGGCTCGACGGCGGAGATCGAAAAGGCGAAGCAGCTCCTCGACAGCGGCGCGATCACGCAGGCCGAGTACGAGGCGCTCAAGCAGAAGGCCCTCGGGTAGCGGACCGGCGACCGCGAACGCATCCGGAGGGGCGATCGGGATGGGCGCAGCGAAGCAGGCGGTGAGCGATGGCCGCTGAGACGTCCGTCCTCGCCGGCGTCGAGCCGCGGCCGTTCTGGGAGCACTTCGAGGCGATCACGCGGATCGCGCGACCGTCGCGGCACGAGGAGCCGATGATCGAGCACGTCCGGGCGTGGGCCGCCGGGCACGGGCTCGACGTGAAGCAGGACGCCGGTCGCAACCTCGTCATCCCGGTGCCTGCCACCGCGGGACGCGAGTCGGCCCCGACGGTGATCCTCCAGGGCCACCTCGACATGGTCTGCGAGCGCGACCCCTCGAGCCCGAACGACCCGGCCGAGGGGCGGATCGCGCTCGTGCGCGACGGCGACTGGCTGAAGGCGGACGGGACGACGCTCGGGGCGGACGATGGGGTCGCGATCGCGGCGATGATGGCCCTCGTCGACGACCCGTCGCTCCCGCACGGGCCGCTCGAGCTGCTCATGACGGTCGCCGAGGAGGTCGGCCTCGAGGGCGCGAACGCGCTCGACGGCTCGCTCCTCACCGGCTCGGTGCTGCTCAACCTCGACAGCGAGGAGGACGGCACGCTGACCGTCGGCTGCGCGGGCAGCACCGACACCTGGATCAGGGTCACCGCGCCGCGCGAGCCGGCGGCCGACGGTGCGGTCGCGCTGGCGGTGACGGCGAGCGGCGGCGCGGGCGGCCACTCGGGCACCGGCATCGCGTTCGGTCGCTCGAATGCGATCAAGGTGCTCGGGCGCGCGCTGCGCGAGGCGCATGCCGCAGTCCCGTTCCGGCTCGTGTCGCTCGCGGGCGGGAAGAGCCGCAACGCGATCCCGCGCGACGCGGAAGCGGTCGTCTCGGTGCCGGGCGAGCGCGAGGACGAGTTCCGCGCCGCTGTCGAGAGCGCGAACGCGACCATCCGCGACGCGTTCCGGAAGACCGACGCCGGCGTCACGGTGACCGTGTCCGGAGCCGATGCCCCGGCCGAGCCGTGGAGCGACGATGCGACGACCACCCTGCTCGACTCGGTCGCGCTCGTCCCGACCGGTCCGCTCGCGCTGAGCCCGGACTTCGACGACCTCGTCGAGACGTCGACGTCGCTCGGCGAGGCGCTCACCGAGGGCGACCAGCTCACGCTGCACAGCCTCTCGCGCTCGTCGAACGACTCCTCGATGCCCGACGTGATCGCGACGCTCGACGCGGTCGCGCGGCTGTCCGGCGGGACGCTCGAGGAGAGGTTCAACTACGGCGGCTGGCGGCCGAACCTCGACTCGCCCGCGCTCGCCGGCGCGAAGGCGGTCTACGAGCGCCTCTTCGACGAGAAGCCGGTGGTCTCCGCCGTCCACGCCGGGCTCGAGAGCGCCGTGATCGAGGGCAAGGTGCGCCAGGAGCTCGACATGCTCTCGCTCGGGCCGCAGATCGAGTTCCCGCACTCGCCGGACGAGCGCGTCGGCATCCCGACCGTCGAGCGCTTCTGGAAGCTCGTGGTCGCCGTCGTCGACGAGCTCTCCACGCCAGGGAGGTAGGGCATGCGCGGTCCATGGGCCTGGGTCATCGCGGCAGTCGGCGGCGTCGTCCTGGTGGTGATCGTCACGGCGGTGATCGGCAACCGCGACCAGAGCGACGAGGTCGTTCCGGCCGCCGAATGGGCGCAGAACGTCTGCGGCGCGGTCGGCGTCTGGCGGGGCGAGCTCGAGGCGACCGTCGAGGACGTCCGCACGCCGAACGCGAACGCGTCGGGTGCCGAGGAGCCTCAGTCGGAGACGCCCCAGGGTCGGACGGGCTTCGTCCGCGAGGGCCTGGAGCGCGCGATCCTTGCGACGGACACCCTCGTCGAAGGCGTCGACAACGCCGGCGTGCCCGACACCGAGCAGGGCGAGGAGGCCGCGCAGCTCGTGGACGAGTGGGCGGACGGCGCGAAGGAGGCGCTCGAGGACGCGCAGGACAACCTCGACGAGGAGGCCGACTCGCTCGAGGCCTCGATCGAGGTCTACACCGAGGCCGCCGCCGCGATCGGCCGGGTGCTTGCCCTCGGGACCGACACGCTCGAGGAGGTCGTCCGGGTCGATCCCGCGCTCGGCGCCGCGCTGCGCGA
>DASTKY010000243.1:0-4116 GCA_035715495.1 Gaiella sp.
GTCGCGGCGCTCGCGGCGCTCGTCCGGGCGGTCGCGCTGGCCGCGGCGGACGAGCCGCCCGCGCAGCACCTGCCGGGGGAGGCGCTCGACTGGTCGAGCTTCCGCGCCGCCCGCGACGGGACCGCGGCGGCGATCCTCGACGGCGGCGCCCTGCGGCCGCTGCCCGTGGTCGCGCGCGAGACGGTGACGCGCCTGCGGCCCGTCGCCCGCGAGCTCGGCGACGAGGATGCGCTCGACGGCATCGAGCGGATCCTCGAGCAGGGCGGGGGCGCCGGTCGGCAGCGGCGCGCGTACGCCCTGGGCGGCTTCGACGAGGTGCTGGCCACCCTGGTCGCGGACACCGCAGGCGCGCCGGCGCCCCTCCAACGTGCGTCGCGGCTCTGGCTCGACGCGCGGTCGGAGCGCGACCTCGAGCGGCTCGCCGCGCTCACGGCGCGGGACGCCGTCTGGGTCAGCCCGGTCGACGGCGCCACGTCCGGCCGGGACGCCGTCGTCGGGCACGTCGAGGCCGGCTTCCGTGAGACCGACGCGTTCGCGACGGAGCTTCTCGACTTCGAGGCGCGCGGGAACCGGGCGGTCGCGCGGATCCGCAACGTCGCCACGCGCGACGGGGACGAGCTCGACTCCCTCCAGGCGCTCGTCTTCGAGGAAGCGGGCGGCCTCGTCTCGTCTGTCAGGGTCGTCGTCGACGACCCGGAGGCGGTCGAGGCGTTCTGGGAGGACGGCTAGCGGCAGCCGAGCGCCGCGCGCAGCGCCGCGAGGTTCCGCCGCATCACGGTGAAGTAGTCGTCGCCGCGGGCGGCGTCCGCGTCCGACAGCCCCTCCAGCGGGTCGAGCACCGCCGTCCGGGCGCCCGCTTCCCGCGCCACCGTCTCGGCGAGCTTCGGCGAGACGAGCGTCTCGAAGAAGACCGTCGTCGCCCGCTCGCGGCGGATCCGCTCCACGAGCTCCTCCAGGCGCCGCGGGCTCGGCTCCGCCTCCGGGCTGAGGCCGGTCAGGGCGACCTGCTCGAGGCCGTACGCGGCCTCGAGGTAGCCGAACGCCGCGTGACTGGTGACGATCTCGCGCCGCTCGCACCGCGCCAGCCCCTCCCGGAACTCGCCGTCGAGCCGCTCGAGCCGGGCGACGAGCGGGTCGGCGGCGGCGGGATGGCCGAGCGCGGCGGCGGCGCGGCGCGCGAGCGTGGCGTAGCGCCCAGGGTCGAGCCAGACGTGGGGGTCGTCGTCGAGGCGGGGGACGCCGTCGAGCAGGTCGACGGCGTTCGAGCGGCCGGCGACCGCGTCCTCGAGCGAGGGCATGAACCCGCCGCCGAGATACAGGACGTGCCGCGCCTCGCGCAGGTTTGCGACGTCCCGCGGCGAGAGCTCGAGGTCGTGCGGCTCCGCCCCGGGCGGCGTCAGGTTGCGGACGTCGGCGTCGGGCGCGATCCGCTCCGCGAGGAACACAAGGGGATAGAAGGCAGCGACGACCTCGTCGCCCCCTCCGCCGGCGTCGCCGCCTCCGCCGCAGCCCGCCGCCACGGCCGCGACGAGGACGAGCACCAAGATGAGAACAGTTCTCGTTCGCATCGCGGCGCGAGTCTAGCAGGGACGTAAATGAGAGCAGCTATCATCGGGCCATGACCGCGGCGGAGCGCTGGAAGGAGCACGCGCGGGCCGAGCTCGGCCGCGCGGGCACCCGCACGGGCGCCGCCCGCGAGGCGGTCGTCTCGCACCTCGGCGACCACACCTGCTGCCTCTCCGCCCAGGAGGTGTTCGACGGCCTGCGCGCGGACGGCCGCCAGGTCGGGATCGCGAGCGTCTACCGCGTCCTCGACCAGCTCTCCGACCTCGGGCTCGTGCACCGGGTCGACCTCGGCGGCGGGACGACCCGCTTCGAGCGCGCCCTGCCCGGCGGGGAGCACCACCACCACCTCGTCTGCGACGACTGCGGGCGCGTCGAGCAGTTCAGCGACGCGCGCCTGGAGTCGTCGCTCACCCGGGTCGCGGGCTCGCACGGCTACGCCCTCGGCGGCCACGACGTCGTGCTCCACGGCTCGTGCCCCGACTGCGCCGGCGCCGCAGCGGGCTGACCGGCGTTTCCGCCGCCACTCGGGCGGGAATCACCGACGAATGCCGCGTGCGATCTGGTCGGGCGCGATCTCGTTCGGGCTCGTGAACGTCCCCGTGCGGATGTACAGCGCGATCGACGAGCAGGACGTCCACTTCCACCTCCTGCACGAGAAGGACGACTCGCGCATCGGCTACGAGAAGGTCTGCAAGAAGGAGGGCAAGGCCGTCCCCGACGACGAGATCGTCAAGGGCTACGAGGTGTCGAAGGGGAAGTACGTGTACGTCACCGACGAGGACCTCGAGGCCGCCGCCGGCGAGAGCTTCAGGACGATCGACATCGAGGACTTCGTCGACGTCGCCGAGGTCGACCCGATCTACTTCGAGCGCAGCTCGTTCCTCGGTCCGGGCGAGGGCGCGGAGAAGCCCTACGCCCTGCTCGTGCGCGCCATGGAGGAGTCCGGCCTGGTCGGCATCGCCACGTACGTCATGCGCGGGAAGCAGCAGCTCGGCTGCCTGCGCGTGCGGGACGGCGTGATCGTGCTCGAGAAGATGTTCTTCGCGGACGAGATCCGGCCCACGAAGGAGATCAAGCCGCGGAAGCAGGCCGTCGGCAAGCAGGAGCTGGAGCTGGCCCTCGACCTCGTCGACCGCTTCAGGGCGCGCTTCGAGCCCGGGAAGTACGAGGACACGTACCGCTCGGCCCTCCTCGCGGTGATCGACCGGAAGCGCAAGGGCAAGGGCGTGCACGTCGAGCCGCGGGAGGAGCGCGAGGAGCCGACCGACCTGCTCGCGGCCCTCCGCGCGAGCGTCGAGGAGCACAGCCGCGGCGCCCGCAAGGGCCGCCGCGGGAACGGCTCGCTCGACGACCTCAGCAAGGCCGAGCTCGAGAAGCGCGCGCGCAAGGCGGGGATTCCCGGCCGCTCGTCGATGACGAAGGACGAGCTCGTCGAGGCGCTCTCGGCCGCCTGATCGGCTCTCGGGCGCTGCCGCCGCGTACGCCCGACACCCGCCCGTAGCGTAGGGCCATGTCCACGCGGGGCTGGGTCCTGTTCTCGGCGATGTGCGTGATCTGGGGGATCCCGTACCTCCTGATCAAGGTCGCCGTCGAGGAGATGAGCCCGTCGGTGCTGGTCCTCGGCCGCACCGTCGTCGCGGCCGCGCTCCTCCTCCCGCTCGCGGCGGCGCGCGGCGAGCTCCGGCCGCTCCGCTCCCGGTGGCTGCTGCTCCTGGTCTTCGCCGTGGTCGAGATCGCGATCCCGTGGGTCCTCCTCGGCGCCGCCGAGACCGAGCTCTCGAGCTCGCTCACCGCCCTCCTCATCTCGGCGACCCCGCTCGTCGCGGTGCTCGTCGCCCTCGCCACGCGGCAGCGCGAGGGCTTCGGCCTCCACACGGCGCTCGGGCTCGCGCTCGGCGTCGCAGGGGTCGCGGCGATCGTCGGCGTCAACCTCGAGGGCGCGGGAGCCGTGCCGCTCGTCCAGGTCGGGCTCGTGGCCGTCTGCTACGCGGTCGGCCCGGCGATCCTCCAGCGCTGGCTCTCCGACCTCCCGTCGTACGGAGTCATCGCGGTCTCGCTGGCCGTGACCGCCGTGATCTACGCCCCGATCGCCGCCGTCCAGCTGCCCGACGAGACGCCGTCGACCGAGGCGCTCCTCTCGGTCGTCGGGCTGGCGCTCGTCTGCACCGCCCTCGCGTTCGTCGTCTTCTTCGCGCTGATCGCCGAGGTCGGCCCGGTGCGGGCGACGGTCATCACGTACGTCAACCCCGCGGTCGCGGCCGTGCTCGGCGTCGCGATCCTCGACGAGCACTTCACGGTCGGCATGGCCGTCGGCTTCGTGCTCGTCCTCCTCGGCTCCGTGCTCGCGACGCGGTCGGGCCGGCGCGAGCGCGCAGGCCCGCTCGAGCCCGCCTACGAGGCGCCGGAGCCGACCGCGCGCTGAGGCTCGGCGTCCGTCGGGGCCGCGTCCGCGCCGTCGTCGACCGAGCGTCGCGTGTCCGCGGGCGCGTTCTGGCGGCGTGAGAGCACGAGCGCCGGCAGCGCGAGGGCCGAGATGGCGGCGCCGATCAA
>DASTKY010000244.1:0-3104 GCA_035715495.1 Gaiella sp.
GGCGCACGAGGCCGGAGACGCGGCGGCCGAGCTCGTCCGCTCCCGCCTCGAGCACGGCGCGTGGCTGCGCCGTGCGAACCGGCGCGCGGAGGCGCGCGAGGTCCTGCGCGCGGCGCTGGACGAGGCGACGCGGGGCGGGGCGAAGCCGCTCGCCGAGCGCGCGGAGCTCGAGCTGCGCGCGACGGGCGCCAAGCCGCGGCGCGTCGTGCTCACCGGCGTGGACGCCCTGACCGCGAGCGAGCGCCGGATCGCGACGCTCGCCGCCGAGGGCATGACGAACCGCGAGATCGCCGAGGCGCTCTACGTCACCGCCCGCACCGTCGAGGGCCACCTCACGTCGGTGTTCCGCAAGCTCGACGTCGACTCGCGCGACCAGCTCCCGGCGCTGATGGCGGATCAGCCCGCCGCCTGAGAGGGCGGATTCCGATCAGGCGGCCGCGTCGCCGCTCTCGACCGCCTTGATCACGCGCTGGCGGCCGCGATAGAGGCGGCTCATCACGGTGCCGACGGGGATGCCGAGCGCGTCGGCCGCCTCCTGGTAGGAGCAGCCGGCGACGTCCACCGCGACGACGACGTCGCGGTACGCGTCGGGGAGCCGGCTGACGGCGGTGAGCACCTCGCGCGCCTCGAGCACCGCGCCGGAGTGGTCGGGAGCGGGGAGGACCGCCTCCATCGTCTCGTCGAGCGCGGCCGTCTTGACGCGCCGGTTCGCGGCACGGATCCGGTCGACGTGGTTGTTGCGCATGGCGCGGACGAGGTAGCGGAACTCGTCGCCCATTACGCGGCGGGGGGAGCGCAGGACGCGCTCGAGCGTGTCCTGGACGAGGTCCTCGCCGGCCTCGAGGGAGCCGGTCATGCGCGTGGCGATGCGCGTGAGGGTGGGGAGGTGGAGCGCGAGGCGGGCGGGATCGAGCACGGCGGTGGGGAATCGCGCCGGGCCGAGAGCGGCCGTGGGGAGGGCGGTCTGGCTCATGGGCGCCCAATCTGCCGGACCCCGTCGCCCTTCGCACCGGGGACACCCCCCGAACTTTTCCGGCCCCCTGGTGCAGCTCCGAATGCGGGGGTTCGGTTTCCCGCCACCCCGGGGGGCGGGTCGCTCTACGTCCCGGGCACTCGCTCAATTAGCCGCGCTATCCGCGGCAAAATGAGCGAGCGACGACTTGTGCACACATTTCGCGCACAAGTTGCCATGCGAGTCGCTGCCGGCCTCCGTGCACCTACTCAATGCCCGCCGTCCGTGGCGGCGCGCGCCGAGGAGCGGGCCGCGCCGCCGCCGCGGCGCCGGCGGCCTAGAACTCGTCCGGATCGGGGTCCGGCTCGAGCTCCTCTTCCTCCTCGACGTACTCGTCGTCCTCGAGGTCGTCGGGCTCGCCGGCGCGCGCCGCGCTGACCTCGAGCCGCTCGAGCAGCTCGTCCCGCGTGGCCTCGTCGAGCGGGACCTCATCGCCGACGAGGATCCACTCCGCATCGTCGCTCTCGTCGGCCAGCTCGGCACCCGGGTGGGCGGAGTCGTCGACGACGATGAGCATCTCGGTGACGGGGTTGAAGTAGGTCCCCGGGCGAGCGGACAGCTCCTCCAGGTCGAAGCGGCGAAGGCGGGCCATGCGGCGGATTATTCACATTTCCCGGAGGCGGCGAGCGATCTCCGCCTCGACGTCCAACGGCTCCCTGCCACGCGCGACGCGGCGGGCGTTGCGCGCCTCCACCAGCGCCCGCACCTCGGCCTCCAGCTCGGGGTCGGCGGCGGGTGCGACGAGGGCCGCGAGCTCCGCATCGACGTCGACCGGCGGCTCGCCCCGGGCGGCGCGCCGCGCGTTCCGGGCATCGAGCAGCTGGCGGATCTCGGCCTCGCGGTCAGCCCGCGAACCGCCGGCGGACCGCGGCGCCGGGCCGTCCTCGCCGATCGAGAGCCCGCCTCGGCCGACGTGGTCGTACGAGCCGCCGCTGGTCGCCAGCGCCACGACGGCGACCACCACCGCCAGCAGCGAGACCGCGATCACCACGACAAGGAAGGCGTCGTCCACGGCACCGATTGTCGCTCATCCGTCGACTACCGGGGCTGTTCTGACGCCGCGTCGGGTACGCTTGCCGAAGCAGTTGACTGACGAGTCAATCGAGTAGGAGCACATGGTCGACTTCACCCTCACCGACGAGCAGAAGGCACTGCGCGAGATGGCGCACGACTTCGCCGTCAAGGAGATCCGCCCGGTTGCCTGGGAGTACGACCGGGAAGGCACGTGGCCCGACGAAGTCCTGCGCAAGGCGTGGGAGCTGGGCCTGATGAACACCCACACGCCCGAGGAGTACGGCGGTCCGGGTGCCTCCTACCTGGATGGAGCCCTGATCGAGGAGGAGCTCGGCTGGGGCTGTTCCGGCATCGCCACCTCGATCAGCGCGAACGGCCTCGCCTCGGCGCCGCTCGCGATCGGCGGCTCCGAGGAGCTCAAGCAGCAGTACCTCGGGATGCTGTGCGAGGACTTCAAGCTCGCCTCGTTCTGCCTGACCGAGCCCGACGCCGGATCCGACGTCTCCGGCATGCGCACCACCGCCGTCCGCAAGGGCGACAAGTGGGTCATCAACGGCTCCAAGTGCTTCATCACCAACGGCGGCTACGCCGATTGGTTCACGGTCTACGCCAAGACCGACAAGGACGCCGGCCACCGCGGCATCTCCGCCTTCGTGGTCCCGCGTGACGACACCGTCACCGTGGACAAGAAGGAGGACAAGATGGGCCAGCGGGCATCCACCACCGCGACCATCACGTTCAACGAGACCGAGATCCCCGCGGACCACCTGATCGGCGAGGAGAACAAGGGCTTCAAGCTCGCGATGATGACGCTCGACCGCACGCGGCCCGGCGTGGCGGCGATGGCGACCGGCATCGCGCGCGCGGCCTTCGAGTTCGCGACGAACTACTCGCGCGAGCGCGTCCAGTTCGGCGTGCCGATCGCGATGCACCAGGCGATCCAGTTCATGATCGCCGACATGGCGACGAAGGTGCACCTGTCGCGCCTCGCCACGTGGAACTCGGCCGTCCTGCTCGACCAGGGCCGCCGCAACACGATCGAGTCCTCGCACGCGAAGCGCTTCGCCGCCGACACCGC
>DASTKY010000245.1:0-2227 GCA_035715495.1 Gaiella sp.
GGAGTCCGAGTAGATCGTGTCGCCGACGTTGACGTTGAAGTCGTTCCGCTCGCGGGCCATCGCGGCGTAGGTCTCGAAGCCGTGGAAGCCCGGCTTCCCGTTCGGGCCGGGCGTCGCGTCGGCGTCGCCGGTGAGCGCGAAGCGGACGCCGACGCTCGCGTTCGGCCGCGGAGCCGTCGTGAACGAGCCCGTCGGGCTCGTCACGCCGCCCTGGTGGAAGCGATAGCGATACCGGGTCGCCGGGGCGAGCCCCACGACGGTGCGCTGGACGGTCAGGTCGCGCGACGCCTCCGCACGGATCGTGAACGCCAGGATCGGCACCGCGCGGGTCCCGGCGTTCGGCGGCAGCACCTCGAGGGTGACCGCGCCGGCCTGCGGGGCGCGTGCCCACACCTTGGCCGACGTAGACGTGATCTCCCCCGCTGCGACCCCGAGCGGGAACCCGGGCCGGCCCGACTTCGCGCCCGCCGACACGCCTGCCGCGAGCGACACGACCACGACTCCGGCGAGGACCAGCAGACGCACGCGGGTCAGGCTACTTCCTCCTCGACGCGCTCCTGCTCGGAGAGAAAGCGGAGGAACCAGTACGCGAAGACGACGAAGAAGACGACCGACTGCTCCGCCGCCATCGTCATCCCCCCGAGCTGCTGGTCCTCGAGCCGGGTCAGGCCCCAGACGCGCTCGGGCGCCCCGGCGTAGAAGTCGTAGAGCGGCTCCGGGACGAGCGCGAGCACGAGCCCGACCGGCGCCGAGAGCACGAAGGCGGCGAACGCGTAGCCCGCGCGCGCGACGGCCGGGAGGGCGTGCGGCGCGTCCTGCCAGACGCACCACCAGAAGAGGAAGCCGCTCGCGAGGTACGTGGCGTGCTCGAGCGGCAGGAGCGAGTGCGGGTGCCCGAGCGCCGCGTCGTAGAGCGCGGGGACGTGCCACACGGCGTAGGTCGCGACCCAGAGCGGCAGCGCGACGACGGGCCACGTCAGGAACCGCATCGCGGCGGGCCGCGCGAGCCGCTCGGCGAGCGCGGGCGGGATCCCGAGGACGAGCAGGAGCGGCGCCCACTCCGCGAGCACGACGTTCTGCAGCAGGTGGCCCCAGACGAGGTACTCGCGGGCCAGGGTGTCGAGCGGGCTCGCGAGCGCGAACGCGAGCAGCGCGCAACCGGCGACGAACGAGACGAGCCGTGCCGGGCTCGCCTCCCCGCGGGCCGCGACGAGGTAGCCGGCGGCGAGCAGGAGCGGGACGATCGCCTCCGGGCTCCACGACCACGCACCGGGATCCACGGCGCTACGCTACTTCGGCGCGGGTGTAGCTCAGTTGGTAGAGCGTCAGCCTTCCAAGCTGAATGTCGCCGGTTCGAGCCCGGTCGCCCGCTTCGGCGGCTGCGGCTGAGGTGTCACCGCCCGCTCGCGGAGAAGTGCTGGTAGTCGCGGCTCCCCGACCAGCGCCCGCCCCACGCCCACCCCGCGGCGGCGAACGCCCTGACGGCGACGCCGCCCTCGACCGCCATCCCCGGGCGGTACGGCGCGCGGCGCAGGTACGGACCGCTCGCGCGGTGCGAGGACGTGCCGTCGGAGTAGACGTACGGGTTCTCGATCGGGTTCAGGTCGATCGCGCGGCCGTACGCGTGCTCCGACCACCGGCTCGTGCCCTCGACCGGGCGACAGTTGAACGCGGAGGTGTTGTCCGCCTCGATCGAGCGGAAGTCGCTGCCCCCGTAGGCGTCGACCGGCACCATCCGGCGGATCGGGAAGCGGGCCGCGTAGAGCCGCCGCAGGACTCCGGCGACGTCCTGCGCGACGTCCCGGTGGACGACGATGCGCCCGGTGTGGACGCGGCCGTCGAAGCCCCAGTGGCTCGCGCGGACGAGGCGGAGCTCGTCGAGGCCGACGGGGCACCCGGGCCGCCACGAGACGCCCGTCATCGTCGTCCGCAGGCCGGCGGGGAGCGGCGTCACGGTCGCCCGGAAAGGCGGAGCGGGTGCCGCGAGCGCGGACGCGGCGACTGCAGCCGCAAGCGCCAGGACCGGAACGAGAGGCAGAAGACGCACCGACGAACGGTAACCGGCGGTTTCCACTGCGATCGCGGGGGCGAAGCGATCGCCTTCAGGGACGGCCGGCCGCCGCAGGCCGGGATCAAGCCGGCTCCGACTCCTGCTGGATCGTGCGTGGCGCGGTAGATCGGGGTGGTCGGATTCGAACCGACGAACCTCCCGGCCCCAAACCGGGCG
>DASTKY010000246.1:0-5529 GCA_035715495.1 Gaiella sp.
CTCCTCGAGCGTGCGCCGGAAGGCGACGAGCCCGTCGCCGAGCGTCTTGCCCGCATGCGCGACGACCGCGACCTTCACGCCCGCGCCTCACGGGCCGCCTTGGCGGCCCGCGTGATACGCGCCGCGCCCATGGCGACGAAGAAGAGGGCGAGGATCCCGATCACGACGCCGCCGAGCGCGTCGAGCGGGTGGTGCATCCCGCGGTAGATCCGCGAGAGCGCGACGAGCGGCGGGATGAGGAGCGCGACGACCCAGATGGCGATCCGCGCGGTCCGGTTCTTGACGAGCACCGTGGCGAGGAGCGCCAGGCCGATGTACACCGCGACCGAGGCCGCCGTGTGGCCCGACGGGTAGCTGGCGTCGGGCTCGAGGCCCTCGAGGCGCTCGACGTCGGGCCGCTGGCGCGGCGTGATCCACGAGGTCACCCGGTACGTCGCCGACTCGAGCGCGAGCGCGAAGACCATGAACGCCGCGACGATGAAGCGCTTGAGGATCACGCAGACGACGGTCAGCACGGCCGCGATCGCGGGCAGGACGATGCCTCCCGCGGCGGTCGAGAGGACCCACGAGACGTCGTCGAGGAACGGCGTCCGCTCCGTCGCGAGCTCGTGCGGGAGCCACTCGTCGGCGTCCTCGACCGAGTCGATCGGGACGAGCACGTCCGTGACGAGGTGCCCGAGCGCGATCGAGATGCCCGCGACGATCGCCCACAGGACGATCGCGCTCAGGAGGAAGACCGCGACCGGATGCAGGCCGGAGAGCGACCGGCCGATGCGCTCGGCGAGCCCGCCGGGCTTCGGATCCAGGAAGGGGAAGACGTTGCGGTCCTCCGTCTCGCCGGACGAGATCGGCTCCCGCTCGCGTGGCTGAGTCCGCTCGATTGTGGGTACATCGCTCACGTGCCGCTGCTCCTCATCGCCCTGATTGCGTCCACCGCCGGTGCCGTCGTGTCCTACCTCGCATACCGCTATCCCACACATGCGCCGCGAGCCGGGACGCCGACGCTCGAGGCCGCAGAGCGGATGGGGCGCGAGATGCGCCGGCACGAGCACCTCGGCGCGCTGTGGCGGCGGAGGAGCGATCCGTCGGTCGCGACGGGGCTGGCGCTCACCCTCGCCCTGGGTCTGATCTTCGTCGGTGGGATCGGGCTCGGGATCCTCGCGTACCTCGTGCGCAGCGACTCGGGCCTGCTCGGCGTGGACTCGAGCGTCGCCGAGTGGGGAGCCGATCACGCGACCGCGTGGTCGACGGACGCCCTCGAGACGCTGACGCACCTCGGCGACACGCTGACGGTGATCGTGCTCGGGATCGTGCTCGTGATCGTGGAGACGATCCGTGCGCCGAGCCGCTGGATCGCGCCGTTCGTCCTGGTCGTGATCGTCGGCCAGAACCTGATCACGAACGGCCTCAAGGAGGTCTTCGACCGGCTGCGGCCGACGATCAACCCGATCGCGGAGACGCTCGGGCCGTCGTTCCCGTCGGGCCACTCGGCGACGGCCGCGGCGTTCTACGCGGCCGCCGCGCTCGTGCTCGGCCGGCGCCGGCCCGCGCTCGCCCGGGCGCTGCTGGCCGGCGGCGCCGTCGCCATCGCGGTGCTCGTCGCCGGGACGCGCGTGATGCTCGGCGTCCACTGGCTGACCGACGTGATCGGCGGCCTCTTCCTCGGCTGGGCCTGGTTCGCGGTTGCCGCGATCGCGTTCGGCGGCCGACTGCTCCGCTTCGGCGCCACTGCGGAGCACACGACGGACGCAGCGATGGGCAAGCGGACCGAGTCGGCCCGTGACGTCGCGGCCGAGGTCGAGCCGCGGCCCGACCGCGCGTCGGCCTAGGGCCCGGTCAGCCCGAGGCCCCCCAGGTCGGGCAGCTGCCCGCGGAGCTTCGTCTCGACCTTCTGGGCGGCTGCCCGCAGTGCCTCGTTGGCGGCCGCGAGCACCATGTCGGCGAGGAGCTCGGGGTCGTCGGGGTCGACGGCGCGGGGGTCGATCGCGATCTCGACGAGCTCGCCGGCGCCGTTGGCCTTGACGGTCACCATGCCGCCGCCGGCCGAGGACTCGGCCACCTCGTGCTTGGCCTCCTCCTGCGCCTTGGCCATCTGCTCCTGCATCTCGCGGGCCTGCTTCATCAGGGCGTTCATGTCGAGCTTCACGGGATCTCCTCGATTTCGGTGGCGTTGAGGTCGCTCTTCAGGAGCGAGATCAGGTCATGCTCGCCGAGCGGCTGGTCGTCGCGGCCGTCGTCGCCCCTCGACTCGCCGACCTCGGTGACGACCGCGAGCCGGCGGCCTGTGACCTCGTAGAGGGCGTCGCGGACGAGGGTCAGGTTCTTCGGCTCGTCGACCTGCTTGCGGTGGAAGTCCGCCCCCGGCTGGAACGAGAGCGTCACGGTGTCGGAGTCGAGGCCCGTCGGGCTCGCCTCGGCGAGCAGCGTCGCGATCGGGATCGAGCGTTCCTGCACCGCCGGCAGGACGCTCCGCGGCCAGGCCTCCTGGAGCTGCTCGAGCGAGAGCTCGGGGCCTGGGCGGTCGTCCGCCGCAGCTGCCGGCGGCGTAGGTGCCGGGCCCGCCGCGGGCGCGGGAACGGGGGAGGGGCCCCACGACTCCGCGGCGGGAACACCGGCATGCACGCGCGATTCCAACACTTCGACACGATGGACGAGCGACTCGCGGGCCAGGTCGGCCTGCGGACGCGTCACCTTGACGAGCGCCAGCTCCAACGGTAGCCGTGGATCGCCTCCCTGGCGCTCGTCCTCGAGCACGACGGCGAGGAGGTCGATCAGCCGCAGCACGGTCGGCTCGGGGAGCTGGTTCGCCTGCTCGCGGAGGCGGTCCCGCGACTCCTCGGTCAGCGGCAGCGAGTCGGGCACGTGCCCGAGGTGCTGCACGAGGAGGAGGTGGCGCAGGTGCTCGAGCAGCTCCTTCGTCAGCTGGCCGAGGTCCTGGCCGCGCTCGGAGAGCTCCTCGACGAGCACGAGGGCGCCCGCGACGTCGCGGTCGACGATCGTGTCGCAGAGACGGAAGAGCGCGTCCTCCTCGACGGCCGCCCCGAGCTGGAGCACGTCCTGGACGGAGATCTGCTTCCCCGTCGCGGCGGCGAGCTGGTCGAGCGTCGAGATCGCGTCGCGGAAGGCCCCGCCTGCGCCGCGGGCGATGAGCGAGAGCGCGGAGTCCGGGGCGTCGATCCCCTCGCCCTCGCAGATCTGCCGCAGGACGGCGACGATCTCCTGCAGCCGCGGCCGCTGGAAGGCGAACACCTGGCAGCGCGAGCGCACGGTCGGGATCACCTTCGACTGCTCGGTCGTGCAGAAGACGAAGACGAGGTGCGGCGGCGGCTCCTCGATCAGCTTGAGGAGCGCATTCCAGGCGGCGGGCGTCAACTGATGCGCCTCGTCGACGATGTAGACCTTGTAGCGCCCCTCGGCCGGCTGGAGCATCGCGCGCTCGCGGATCTCGCGAATCTCGTCGATCCCACGCTGCGAGGCCGCGTCCATCTCGACGACGTCCAGCGCGGTGCCGTCGGCGATCGTGCGGGCGATCCGTGTCGTCGGGTCGAAGTCGGCGCTCGGGCCGCCCTCGGCATTGAGCGCCTTCGCGAGGATGCGCGCCATCGAGGTCTTGCCCGTCCCGCGCGGCCCCGCGAAGAGGTACGCCTGGCGCACCTGGTCGGACTCGATCGCGTTCCGGAGCGTCCGCACGACGGCCTCCTGGCCGACCACCTGCGTGAAGTCGAGCGGCCGGTAGGTGCGGTAGAGCGCGGTCACGAGGTGATTGTCGCAGACCACCCGCGACACTCGGCAAAGAGGGTGTGCGGCCGCGAAGCGGACGTCTTCAGCGGGTGTGCCCCGCCGCAGGCGGGGATCCGAGCGGCGGGATTCCGCTCCTGCGGAATCCCGCTCGCGGGCAAGTTCACGCCCGGTCGCGCGCTCCGCCGTCGAACGGGCAGTCCCGGGTGGTGCCATCGCCGCCTGCTCGGGTCGGGCGGTACCGCGGCACCTGAGAGGGAGTTCTTAGCGCTGCTTCCTTCCGGACCTGACGCGGTTCGAACGCTCCCAGTGCGCGGGACCCGACCGTCAACGCCACGTGTCGGTGACCCGTGCCCGTGACCGCCGCCCTCGGGCGGCGTTCGGTCCCGCATGGAGCGGATTTCGGGTTCAGGGAACCGCTGACTCCCCACCTAGCGCGACCGGGCTCCGCGACGGTAGCAGCCCCGAAAGCGGCGCGCGGTGTCTGTCACGATGTCCGGACCGCGACCGGCGCGGGTCGGTCGCACCCCGTCAGGAGGCTCGCATGCTCGGAGGCCACGACGTCGGCGCGACACTGGCCGTCGGCGACATCGGCGAGGCGCGGTCGTTCTACGAGGGGATGCTCGGCCTCGAGCCGGTGATGGAGTTCCCCGACTCGGTGCTGTACGCGGCGGGCGGCTCGCGCCTGATGGTCTACCAGTCGGAGTTCGCGGGAACGAACCAGGCGACCGCCGCGACGTGGGGGCTCGGCGCCGAGTTCGACGCGATCGTGGAGGGGCTCAGGGCGAAAGGCGTCGCCTTCGAGCACTACGACCTCCCGGAGACGACGCGCGAGGGCGACATCCACGTGATGGGGGAGATGCGCGGGGCGTGGTTCAAGGACCCGGCGGGGAACATCATCGCGCTCGTGAACCAGACGCCGTGAGGATGTCGAGAACCGCGGGGCGGCTCCGTCCACGGGGTGACGGATGGATCACGGCCGCAAGGCCCCGAGACGAGGAGTAGGAGATGCCCCTGTACCTGCTGGGAGTGAACTTCGACGGCGGCGCCGTCGACACCCCGATGGAGGAGTGGAAGCCCGAGGAGGTCGACGCGCACCTCGACTACTACCGCGCGCTGCACGCCGAGCTCGCCGCGAGCGGGGAGCTGGTGTCGTCCGAGATCCTCGCGGGGCCCGACCTCGCGAAGATCGTGCGGGCGGACGGCGTCGCGGCCCCGGTCGTCACCGACGGGCCCTTCCAGGAGTTCAAGGAGTGGCTCGCCGGCTACCAGATCGTCGAGGTCGAGTCGGAGGCGCGGGCGCTCGAGATCGCGGCCCGGCTCTCGGCCGTGCCGGGTCCCGGCGGCATCGGCCTGCAGCAGCCGATCCAGGTGCGCCAGGTGATGCAGGCGGCGCCGGCCGACGCGGCGGAGATGGAGGCATACCTGCAGACGGCGGGCGGTGCCGCCGGCTGACGCGACCGGCGTCGAGGGCCTGCTCCGCGAGCTCGCGCCGCAGGTCCTCGGCGCCCTCGTCCGCCGCTTCGGCGACTTCGACGACGCCGAGGACGCGGTGCAGGAGGCGCTCCTCGCCGCGGCGCAGCACTGGCCGCGCGAGGGCGTTCCGGCGAACCCGCGCGCGTGGCTGCTGCAGACGGCGGAGCGCCGTCTCGTCGACGTCTGGCGCAGCGAGGGGTCGCGCCGCCGCCGCGAGGAGCTCGTCTCCCGCGAGCCCCCGCGCGGCGAGGTCGCGGCGCGCGCCGACACGCTCGGCCTCCTCTTCATGTGCTGCCACCCGGCGCTGACCCCCGC
>DASTKY010000247.1:0-3442 GCA_035715495.1 Gaiella sp.
CGCGAGCGCCTGGACGAGATCGGCGCGCGCTCGCAGCAGCGCGCCGAGCGCGCCGTCGCGGAAGGCCGGTTCGAGCGGGAGATCCACCCCGTGCAGGTGAACGGGCACGTCGTCTCGACCGACCAGGGCGTCCGGCCGGGCACGACCGTCGAGACGCTCGCCGAGCTCAAGCCCGCCTTCAAGGAGGACGGGCGGATCACGGCGGGCAACTCCTCGCAGATCTCCGACGGCGCCGCCGCCGTGCTCCTCATGTCGCGGGAGAAGGCCGACGAGCTCGGGGTGACGCCGCGCGCGCGGATCGTCGACCAGACGACGGTGGGCGTCGACCCCGTGCTGATGCTGACCGGCCCCATCCCCGCGACGCGCAAGATCCTCGAGCGCAACGGGCTGACGATCGACGACATCGACCTCTTCGAGGTGAACGAGGCGTTCTCGTCGGTGATCGGCGCCTGGGAGGACGAGCTCGGGCCGGACACCGACCGCGTCAACGTGAACGGCGGCGCGATCGCGCTCGGCCACCCGCTGGGCTCGACGGGCGCGCGCCTCCTGACGACGCTCCTGCACGAGCTCGAGCGCTCCGACGCCGAGCGCGGCCTCGTGACGATGTGCTGCGGCGGCGGCCTCGGCACGGCCACGCTCATCGAGCGGGTCTGAGGCGACCGTGAAGGTGCGGATGGACCACCACGTCGGCCTCCGGGTCGAGAACATGGAGCGGTCGATCCGCTTCTGGACGGAGGGCCTCGGCGGCACGCTCCAGAACGACCCGGTCGAGCGCGGCGGCGGGTACTTCGACCAGCTCTTCGGGCCGGGCTCGCGGATCAAGATCTGCTACGTCACCTTCGATGCCGGCGCCGTCGAGCTCTTCGAGTTCGTCGAGCCGCGGCGGCCCGTCGCCTCGAGCGACCAGACGGGCGACGGCCTCATGCACTTCGGCGTCCACGTCGACGACGTCGACGAGGCGCTCGCCCGGGTCGAGGCAGCCGGCGCCAGGCGGCGGCTCGAGATCCAGCACATGGGCGGTCGTCCCGACGCGCCGCGGTTCGTCTACGTCGAGAGCCCCGACGGCCACGTCTTCGAGTTGATGGAGGCCGACACCGCGGGCACGGTCGCGCAGATCCACAAGACGATCGAGCTGCTCGCGCAGCAGGCAGCCGCCCCGGACGGCTGATGGGCGCGCGCGCGGACCACCACGTCGCGCTGCGGGTCTCGGACATGGATCGCGCGATCCGCTTCTGGGAGGAGGCGCTCGGCGCGCGCGTCGTCGCCGCGCCGTCCCTCCGCGAGGGGCCGTTCATCGAGTCCGTCTTCGGCGAGGGCACCCGGGTCACGGTCGCCCACGTCGCGTTCGCCGCGAACGCGCTCGAGCTCTGGGAGTTCCACGAGCCCGCGCACCCGATCCCGCCGGCCGACCAGGCCGTCCTCGGCCAGATGCACTTCGCCGTCACCGTCGACGACGTGCCCGCCTCGGTCGCCCGGGTCGAGGCCGCGGGCGGGCGGACGCGCTTCCCGGTGAAGCAGCTCGCGGGCGGCGACTCGAGCGCCCAGTTCGTCTACTGCGAGGACCCCGACGGCAATGTCTTCGAGCTCCTGAGCCGCTCGCACCCCGACACGGTCGCGATCATCAACGCCCGCCAGGGGACGTGAAGACCGACGTCGTCGTGATCGGCGCCGGCTCCGCCGGCCTCTCCACCGCGGCGATCCTCGCGAGCGAGGGCAAGCGCGTGACGCTCGTCGAGCAGGGGCGCACGCTCGGCGGCCGCTCCCGCCACTGGCGCCACCGCGGGCACGAGATCGGGCTCGGCTCCCACCTCGTCGAGGACCCGGGCGACAGCCTGACGCTCGTCTGCGACCTCCTGGGCGTCCGCCTCGAGCACTCCGAGCGCAGCGACTCGATGCCGTTCTGGGACCGCACCGGCTGGAAGCCGATCCAGGAGTACTACGGCGGCGGCGCGAAGCAGGGCCTGAAGCGGTGCATCGAGGCGCTCGTCGAGACGCCGTACGAGGAGCTCGACCGCTGGGACCACGCCTCGCTCCGCGAGTGGATGGCGCAGTACACCTCCGACGAGGGCGTGTACCTCGTCTGGGAGGCGATCTCCGTGCTCGAGCAGATCACCGCGCAGCCGTGGGAGCACTCGGCGTCGGAGAACCTCTACGTGCGGAAGCTCCACTACACGAAGAAGCGCACCGCGGGCTACTCGTTCTATCCGCTCGGCGGCTGGACGGTGCTCTGGAACGCGATGGGCGACGCGATCCGGGGCCTCGGCGGGACGATCCTCCAGCCCGCGTCGGTGCGGCGCGTGCTCGTCGAGGACGCCGAGGTGCGCGGCGTCGAGCTGCACGACGGCTCGGTCGTCGAGGCGCCCGAGGTCGTCGTCACGGTTCCGGTCTGGAACCTGCCGCGGCTCTTCGACGACGGCGCGCTGCCGTGGGACCTCCTCGCCCGCATCGAGCTCCTCCGCAAGAACAAGAACCGCGCGTGCTGGCTCGGCTGGTGGATCGCGGCGAAGGAGCCCGTGATCGCGATGACGGAGCGCGAGATGGCGTCGTTCTTCTCGACGCCGCGGACCGGCCTGCCCGGGTTCACGCTCAACTTCACCGGCTACGACCCGTCGGTCTCGCCCCCCGGCGAGTACCTCACCTGCGTCGGGGCTGCGTTCGACGCCGTCGAGCGGTACGGCGACCGCGACTGGCTCGACCGGAAGTTCCACGAGCTGTGGCTCGACATCGAGGAGATGCTCCCGATGGCGAAGCACGCGCTCTGGACGAAGAAGCACCTCGTGACGACGTACGGCGTGATCAACAAGCCCGGCCTCGTCGGGCCGGTGCGGCCGGACGTCGAGGTGCGCGGCGTCGGCGGGCTCTGGCTCGCGGGCGACACGACGCGCTCGCGCGGGGTCGGGATCGACAAGGCGGCCCGCACCGGGATCACCGCGGCCGAGGCCGTCCTCGGGCGCCGCCTCCCCCGCTTCGCCGACACCGTCCGCTACTGACGTATCCTCGGGACGATGGCGCGCATCGAGCTTCCCGAGGGCGACGGCCGCGACGTCCTCCGCGCGCTCTCCGTGCGGCCGCAGCTCCGGGACGCGTTCGTCGCGATGAACGTCGCGATCCACTCCTCGCCGCTCGAGCCGCGGCTCCACGAGCTCGTCCGCTACCGCGTCGCCGAGCTGAACCAGTGCACGTACTGCATGGCCTGGCGGTCGCAGGCGGGCCGGGCCGCCGGCGTGACGGACGACCTGCTCGCCCGCGTCTCCGACCACGCCGAGGCGCCGGGGTTCACCGAGGCGGAGCAGCTCGCGCTCGAGTTCACGGAGCGGTTCTGCGGCCCCTCGACCTCGATCGACGACGAGCTCGTCGGGCGGCTGCGGGCGCACCTCGGCGACGACGGCGTCGTCGAGCTGACCCTGGCGATCGGGAAGTACATGGCGTTCGGCCGCTTCAT
>DASTKY010000248.1:0-4451 GCA_035715495.1 Gaiella sp.
TGTGACGCGGACGAGCAGCGCCTCGACCGACATCTAGGGCTCCAGGGCCACCAGCGCCGCGGTGACGATCGAGTCGGGGTCGATGCCGTACTCGGCGTAGACCTCCGGCTGCGAGCCCGTCTGGCCGAAGCGGTCGACGCCGAGCGGCACGCAGCGCGTGCCGAGCGCCGAGCCGAGCCAGGAGAGCGCGTGGCTCGACCCGTCCACGACGGTCACGATCGGGAGGCCGCGCTCGTGCTCCGGCACGAGCCGCTCCAGGTGCGAGGGCGTGCTCGACGCGCCGCGGAGCGGGGCGGTCCGGCTCTGCTGCCACTCGTGGAAGAGCCGGTCGGGGCTCGAGAGCACGAGGACGGTCGCCTCGACTCCCTCGTCCTCCGCCAGCGCCTCCGCGGCGGCCAGCCCCTCGGGCACCATCGCGCCGCACGTCGCGACGAGTATGCGGTCCTCGGCCGCCGGCGCGGCCTCGCGGAGGCGGAACCCGCCGGCGACGACGGCCGCGCGGACGACGTCCGCGCCCGCCTCCTCGACGAGCGCGGCGAACGGCGCCTGGTCGATCGGCTTCGTCGAGAGGCGGAGGTAGAGCGACTCGCCGTCCGGCTGCTGGAGCCGGTCGAGCGCGTCGAGCAGCAGCCATTCGAGCTCACGGGCGAAGCACGGCTCGGCGTACGTCAGCCCCGGGGTCTCGATCCCGATCCCCGGCGTCGAGATCGACTGGTGCGCGCCGCCCTCCCGCGAGAGGGAGATCCCGGACGGCGTGCCCACGAGGACGAACCGGGAGCCCGAGTACGTCGAGTAGACGATGCCCTCGAGCGCGCGCATGACGAAGGGGTCGTAGACGGTGCCGATCGGCAGCAGCCGCTCGCGCTGGTAGTCCCACGTCAGGCCGAGCTGGCCGAGGAGCAGGACGAGGTTCATCTCGGCGATCCCCATCTCGATGTGCTGTCCCGTCGGACCGACGCGCCACTTCAGCGGCGAGTCCTCCATCGCGTCGTAGACCGGCTCCTGGGCGGGCGCCCAGACCCCTGCCTTGTTGACGAAGCCGCCGAGGTTCGTCGAGACCGCGACGTCGGGCGAGACCGTGACGAGCCGCTCGCCGACGTCCTCCACGCGCGACAGCTCGAGGAGGACGCGGCCGAAGGCCGCCTGCGTCGAGATCGGCGCCGGGGGGTCGCGCTCGGTGAGCGTGGCGGGGACGGGGAACGACGCGGCCGCCGGCCGCTCGCCGCGGTCGAGGCGCCGCCGGGCCGCCTCGATCAGCTCGGCCTCGGGCGTCCCGGGCGTGAACCCGTCCCACTCGGTGTCGGGCTCGAGCCCGACGCTCTCGCGGAAGCGGTCGATCTGCTCGCCCGTGAGCAGCGCGGAGTGGTTCTGCGGTCGGCCGGCGATCTCGAGTCCGTAGCCCTTGATCGTGTACGCGAACACGACCGTCGGCCGGTCGCTCGTCTCGCGGGCGCGCCGCAGCGCGGAGAGGACGTCGCCGAGGTCGTGGCCGCCGAGATCGCGGACGAGCGCCGCGACGTCGTCCGTCTCGTCGAGGAGCCGCGCGAGCGCGTCGTGGTCGCCGCCCTCGAGCGGCGCGAGCAGGGCGCTGCGGACGTCGTCCGCCGAGGCGCCGAAGAGGGCCTGGTACGCCTGGTTCGGCATCTCGTCGATGCGCCGCCGGAGGAGGTCGCCGCCCGCGCGCGCGTACGCCCCCCGCAGGCGCCGGCCGTACTTGAGCTCGATGACGTCCCAGCCGCTCGACCGGAAGTGCGACTCGAGCTCCGCCGCCCGGATCCCCGGGATCACGCGGTCGAGCGACTGGCGGTTGAGGTCGACGACCCAGAGCGCGTTGCCGAGCCCGCGCGTGAGCGGCTCGGCGACCGCCTCCCACAGGTTGCCCTCGTCGAGCTCCGCGTCGCCGAGCAGCGAGATGTAGCGACCGCCCGTCGAGGCGCCGAAGTGCGTGGCCACGTACCGGTCGGCGAGCGCGCCGAGGAGCGGGGCGGCGCTCCCGAGGCCGACCGAGCCGGTGGAGTAGTCGACCGGGTACGGGTCCTTGGTCCGCGACGGATAGCTCTGCAGGCCGCCGAAGTCGCGGAGGCGCGTCAGGTAGGAGCGGTCGAGGCGGCCGAGGAGGTACTCGAGGGCCTGGAGCACCGGCGAGGCGTGGGGCTTGACGCTGACGCGGTCGCGGGCGTCCATGTCCGCGAGCCACAGCGCGGTCATGAGCGTCACCATCGAGGCCGACGAGGCCTGGTGGCCGCCGACCTTCAGCGGGTCGCCGCTCGGCCGCTCGCGGTTCGCGTAGTCGACGATCCGCACGGCAAGCCACAGCACACGTCGCTCGATGGCCGCGAGCGCCGCGAGCTCACCGGTCGTCGTCTGCGTGACGGTCGTCGACATGCTCGGCCTCGGGCGTGTCCGCCCTCCAGGGATGCTAGTGAATGTCAGACGTCCGGGCGCGTGAGCCACACCGGCGCGGCGAGCGAGAGCCCGAGGCCCTCGAGGGCGCTCGCGGGGTTGCCGCGGACGAGCGTCAGCCAGCCCCGGGGATCGAAGAGCACGCCGTACTCGCCCGACTCGAAGTCCGCGTACGTCCGCCCGAAGCGCGCGGTCGCGGCGCCCGAGACGGCCTCGACCTGCAGGGCGGCCGCGCCGTCGAGCCCCGCCGCGAGCAGGTCGTCGGGTCGCACGTTGAGCTGGACGTTCCCGAAGCGGTTGAAGTCGATCACCTCGCAGCTGATCCGGCCCTGCTCGATCTCCGGCGCGGCGAGCGCCACGACGGCGAGCGAGGCGGGGTCGAGCTCCGCCCCGAGCTCGGAGATCGGCGTCCCGGCGGCGAGGTG
The DNA here is from genome assembly GCA_035715495.1 of Gaiella sp. GTDB lineage: Bacteria > Actinomycetota > Thermoleophilia > Gaiellales > Gaiellaceae > Gaiella. The sequence goes on from DASTKY010000248.1 coordinate 2,829, forward strand.
CGCGGTCGCCGGGCACAGCGTGTCGGGCGCGCGGAACGACTCGGCCCGGATGGGGCGGAGCACGGACGTCGAGGTGATCTCGACCGCGGTGCCCACCCCGCCGGCCGCCTCCCAGGCGAGCGACAGCAGCCCGTTGTCGGGCCCGACGAGGATCCGTCCGCTCGCGGTCTCGACCGCGATCTCGCGGTCCTTGCCGACGTTCGGCTCGACGACGCCGAGCACGACGGCGTTCTCCGGGAGGTACGGCGTCGAGTCGGCGAGGAGCAGCGCGCCCGAGACGACCTCGAGGGGACGGATCAGATGGGAGAGGTCGACGATCGGGCTCTCCGGGGCGATCCCGCTCATGACCGCGTGGCAGAGACCGACCCACTCGTTGCCCAACCCGAAGTCGCTGAGGAAGACGATGGGGCGGGGGCGCGGCATCCGCCGCACAGCATGACCGCGAGGACGGGGCGGTTGCAAGACGCGGCGCGAATCACCGTGGCGCCGGGCTGTGCCAAGCTGCCGCCGTGACGCTGGACGGGAAGGTCGCCGCGGTCACCGGAGCGGGCTCCGGGATCGGGCGCGGGATGGCCGTGGCGCTCGCTGCCGCCGGCGCGCGCGTCGTCCTCAACGACGTCGACGACGACGGGCTCGGCGAGACCCTCCGCCTGGTCCGCGGCGCGGGCTCCGAGGGCGCCGTGTGCGCCGGCGACGTCCGCGTCCGCGACGACGTCCGGCGGCTCGTCGACACCGCCGTCGAGCGCTTCGGCGGCCTGGACGTGATGGTCGCGAACGCCGCCGTCGGCATCTACGTCGACCTCGAGGAGATGACGGAGGACGAGCTCGACCGCGTGCTCGACGTCGACCTGAAGGGCGCGCTGGTGAGTGCCCAGCTCGCGATCCCGGCGCTCCGGGCCCGGGGAGGGGGCAACATCGTCTTCGTGACCTCCGTCCAGGCGTTCGCGACGCTCCGCGGCTGCGTCGCCTACGGCGCGACGAAGGCCGGCCTCGTCGCGGCGACGCGCGCGCTCGCCGTCGAGGTGGGGGAGCACGGGATCCGCGTCAACGCGATCGCGCCGGGCACGATCGACACGCCGATGCTCGAGCGCGACCTCGACGGGATGAACACCACCGAGGCGGCCGGGTTCCTCGACCGCGTCCGCGACGCGAACGCGCTCGGACGGATTGGGACGGTCGAGGAGGTCGCCGACGTCCTCGTCTTCCTCGTGTCGGACGCGGCGCGCTACGTGACGGGCACGACCGTCGTCGCGGACGGCGGCTTCCTCGCGGTCAAGAGCTTCTGAGGTCAGGCGCTCCGACCGGCGGGCCGGCAGCGGTCCCCGTGAGGACGTCCTCGAGACTCGTCGAGCGCAGGGTGTCGGTGAACCGCTCCTGCGCCGTCGCGAGCACGGCGTGGAACGGGCAGGCGCCCTCCCAGCTGCAGACGCCCTCGTGCAGCACGCAGCGCTCGGGACGCGCCTCGCCGTCGATTGCGAGCACGACGTCGTAGACGGAGATCTCCCGGGCCGCTCGGGCGAGTCGGTAGCCACCGCGCGGGCCGGCCTGGGCGGCGAGCACTTCGGCGCGCACGAGAGCCGCCAGCGGCTGCGCGAGCACGGAGAGCGGCGCGCCGGTGACGCC
>DASTKY010000249.1:0-7476 GCA_035715495.1 Gaiella sp.
ACGTCTCGGTCGAGGCACGCGCGCTCCATTTCCTGGTGCGCCGCCTCGCGGACGCGGAGCGTGACGGCCGGGGTGACGCCCACGCCCTGCAGGAGCTCCTCGCCTCGCTGGACGGCTCGCTGGTCGCGGCGGCCGCATGAGCAACCCTGTCTGCATCCTCAGCGTCGGGCGCAGCGGCTCGTCGCTCGCCGCACGGGCGATCAACCTGCTCGGCATCGACCTCGGTCCGGAGGAGTCGCTGCTGCCCGTCACGGACATGAACCCGAGCGGCTCCTGGGAGCAGCACGACATGGTGTACCTGAACGGCGAGATCCTGACCGCGCTCGGGGGCTCGTATCTCGAGCCGCCCCCGCGCGAGCCCGGCTGGGAGAACGGCCCGGAGGTTGCGCCCTTGCGCGCGCGAGCGGAGGCCCTCGTCGCGGAGCTCTTCGACGGGCGCGATCGCTGGGGCTTTAAGAGCCCGCTGGCGATTCTCACCCTGCCGCTTTGGCAGCCAGCGATGGGGGATCTCGACTACGTGATCTGCGTGCGCAACCCACTCGAGTTCGTCGAGTCCGCGAAGCTCTGGGTGCCGGACGTTCGCCCGCTCGACCCCGCCGCGCTCTGGCTGTATCTCAACTGCGAGGCGCTGCGCATGACGGCGGGCGGGAGGCGGACCTTCGTCTTCTACGAGGACTGGTTCCGCGATTCGCGGGCCGTGGTCGGAGATCTCGCGAGCTTCCTGCACGGACCGGAGGCCGAGGTTCCCGCCGCGGTCGAGGAGGAGATCGCGGCGCTCGTGAACCCTGCCCTGCGCCGGCAGCGCGCCGATGCGCTCGACCTCGCTCGCCGAGCCGACCTGACGGTCGAGGCCCGGACCTTCCACTTCCTGGTGCGGGCGCTCGCGGACGCCGAGCGCGAGGGCGACGATCGGGCACCCGCTCTGCACTCGTTGACCGCGTCCTTGGACGGAGGCGCCGTGGTACGGTCGCCCCACCGTGGTTGAGAACATCGCGCTACAGGCCTAGGGCGAGGGCGATTCGAGGCATGGACGTGATCGAGGCGATCCGGAGCGGGCATACCGGTCCCGAGCTCGAGCAGGCGGTGCTGCCCGCCGAGCACGAGGCCGCTCACCTGCGGGTGGAGGACGCCGAGCGCATGGCGTCGATGCGCGTCAAGGACGTGCGCGACAGCATCCACGTAGGTCTTGTGCCCGTGCCCGAGCCGGGGCCGGACGAGGTCCTGATCGCCGTGATGGCCAGCGCGATCAACTACAACACCGTCTGGTCGGCGCTGTTCGAGCCGATCTCGACCTTCGTCTTCCTCGAGCAGTTCGCGCGTCAGGGCGGTTGGGCGGTCCGGCACGACCAGCCCTACCACGTGATCGGATCGGACGCCGCGGGGATCGTCGTCCGGACCGGCGTCGCGGTGCGCAGGTGGCGTGTCGGCGACAGAGTCGTCGCGTCACCGTCCTGGATCGACGACCAGGACCCGGGTGCGCAGATGGACGGCTTGATGGCGGAGGACGGCCGCGCCTGGGGCTTCGAGACCAACTTCGGCGGCCTCGCGCAGTTCGCGATCGTCAAGGCCAACCAGCTGTTGCCCAAGCCACCGCTGCTGACCTGGGAGGAGGCCGCGTGCAACAGCCTCTGCGCGGTGACCGCCTACCGGATGCTGGTCAGCCCCAACGGTGCGCGGATGAAGCAGGGCGACGTCGTTCTCGTCTGGGGCGCGACCGGCGGGCTCGGCTCGTACGCCGTCCAGTTCGTCCGCAACGGCGGTGGGATCCCGATCGGCGTAGTCGGGTCCGCGGCCAAGGAGCGCGCCGCCCGACGGCTGGGCTGCGACGTCGTGGTGCGCCGCGACCTGCTTGGCCTCGACGGGATGGACGACGTGGAAGCCGGGCGCGCGCTCGGCCGCGCGATTCGCGCGGAGGTCGGCGAGGATCCGCACATCGTCTTCGACTACGTCGGACGGGCGACGTTCGCCCAGTCCGTCTTCGTCGCTCGGCGCGGTGGCGTGGTCGTCACCTGCGGGTCGAGCACGGGCTACCGACACGAATACGACAACCGCCACCTCTGGATGCGGGTCAAGCGCATCGTCGGCAGCCACGGGGCGAACTGGCAGGAGTGCTGGGAGGCGAACCGCCTGATCTCGATGGGGAGCATCGTCCCGGCGCTGTCCCGCGTGCATCCGCTCGACGAGGTCGGCGTCGCGGCGCGCGCGGTCCAGCTCAACGAGCACATGGGCAAGGTGGGCATCCTCTGTCTTGCGGAGCGCGAGGGCCTGGGAGTGGAGGACGCGGAGCTGCGCGAGCGCGTCGGGGTCGAGCGTCTGCGACCGCTTCGCGCGGACGCGGACGGCGTGGCGGGCGCGGCTCCCGTGCCGGTCGGGGAGGGCGGCGGATGAACGAGAAGGTGCTCGAGTGCATCTACGCGGCCGTCGACGAGGCGAACGAGCAGCGCGCGGGCGAGCCGCCCATCGCGAAGGAGCCGGCGACTCCCATCCACGGCGGGGGATCCGAGCTCGATTCGCTCGGGTTGATCAACTTCGTCGTAGCCGTGGAGGAGAACGTCGAGCGCGAGCTCGGCGTCGTGGTGGTCCTGGGAGACGACCGCGCGATCGATCACGACCCGAGCCCCTTTGGCTCCATAGCCGCGCTCGCCGCCTACGTGGAGCTGCTGCTCGCCGAGCAGACCGCCGCGTGACGCGAGCGGCGACAGGCGCCGGCTGCGCACTCGTCACGGGAGCGTCGCGCGGCATCGGCGCGGCGATAGCGCGCGGACTCGCGGCCGATGGCTGGCCGGTCGCCGTCAACTACCGCGAGAGCTCGCGTGCCGCCGAGGCCACCGCCGCCGCGATACGCGACGCCGGCGGCGAGGCAGTCGCGATTCGTGCCGACGTGGCGAGCCCGGCAGCCGCGGACGAGCTCTGGACGGCGATCGACCGCGAGCTGGGGAGGCCCGTCCTCGTGCTGGTCAACAACGCGGCCGCGTTGGGCGATGCGCTCACGCCGAGCATGGGCGACGACGACTGGCACCGGGTCATCGAGACGAACCTCGGCGCCGCCTTCCGGCTGACCCGGCGAGCCCTGGGGCCGATGGGCGAGGCGCGCTTCGGGCGGGTGGTCAACATCGCCTCGATCGTCGGGCCGCGAGGCAATCCCGGTCAGGCGAACTACGCCGCGTCGAAGGCCGGGCTGATCGGCTTCACGCGTGCGGTGGCGGTCGAGTACGCGCGCCGGTCCGTGACCGTCAACGCGATCGCCCCGGGTGTGATCGAGACCGACTCGACCTACGGGAAGCTCGCGGGGATGCGGAGCGCGATACCCGCGGGCCGCGCCGGCACCCCGGAGGAGGTGGCCGCCTGCGCGCGCTTCCTCGTCTCGCCCGGAGCGGGTTACGTGACCGGCACCGTGCTCACGGTCGACGGCGGGCTGAGCGCATGACGGGGGCGTCCACGGTTCCTCCGCGCCGGATCGTGTGCGGCGAGCTGAGTGAGAACTGCTACGTGGCGGCGCGCGGCGCCGATGCCGTCGTGATCGACCCCGGCGGCGGCGTCGAGGAGATCGCCCGGCACGTCGCCGAGCGCGACCTGCGGATTCACGCGGTGCTCAACACGCACGCGCATGCGGATCATCTCGTCGCGGCGGCGGCGATCGTCGAGCGCTACCGGGCGCCGTTTCATCTCCACCCCGCCGACGAGGGCCTGCTCGCGCGCGCGAACTTCTATCGCCGGGTCTTCCACGGGGAGGGGCGGATCTCGGTCCCGGCGCTCGACGTGTCGCTCGAGGGGGTGGAGACGCTGCGGTTCGGCGAGCTCGAGGTCGACGTGCTCCACACACCGGGCCACACGCCCGGCAGCGTCTGCTTCCGGATCGGCGACGACGTGTTCACCGGCGACACCCTCGGCGCGGAGCACGTCGGACGGACCGACCTTCCGGGCGGCGACCGCGACGCGCTCGAGGCGTCGATCGCCGCCATCGCCGAGGCCTGCCCGTCCGCGGCCACGATCTGGCCCGGGCACGGGGAGCCGGCTCCCGCGGCCGAGGTCCTCGAAGGCTGGGCTCGGCTGGCGGAGCTGCGCGGATGACCGTCGTCGCCGCCATCGCGCATGCGCTTCCCGAGCAGGTGGTGACCAACGGCGACCTCGAGCGGGACCATCCGTCGTGGGACATGGAGCGCGTCTTCGCTCGCAGCGGGATCCGCTCGCGGCGCGTGGCCGCGTTCGGCGAGACGGCGCTCGACCTGTCGCTCGTGGCCTGCGAGTCGCTAATTCGAGAGACGGGGCTGGACCCGGGAACGCTCGACGCGATCCTCTACTGCACCCAGACCGCCGACTATCCGATGCCGGGCAACGCCCACGTCGTTCACGGTCGGCTCGGACTGCCGAACTCGGTGCTGGCGTTCGACTACAACCTGGGCTGCTCGGGCTACGTGTACGGGCTCGCGATCGCCGACGCGCTCGTCGCGGGAGGCCTCGCGCGAGAGATTCTGCTCGTCACGTCGGCGACCTACACGAAGACTCTGAATCCGCTCGACCGGTCGACGCGGGCGTTGCTCGGCGACGGGGCGGCGGTGACCTACGTCTCCGCGAGCGCGACCGACGGCGGCCGAGTGGTGGCGGCCGAGCTCTGCTCCAGCGGCGAGGCGCTCGAGCTGGCGTGGATTCCCGGCGGCGGCGCACGACTCCCGGACGGCGAGGAGGCGCGGCGGGAGCAAGCCGACGCGTCGGGGAACGTACGCTCGGCGCTCGACATGCACATGGACGGACCGGGGGTGTGGCGGCTCGCCAACTCGGTCCTCCCCGGCCACGTGCGCGACTTCCTGGCGACGCGGTCGCTGACCGTCGACGACATCGACCTGTTCGTGTTCCACCAGGCGAGCAAGATGGTGCTCGACTCGATGGCGCGGGCGCTCCGCATTCCGCGCGAGAAGGTCTACACGCGCCTCGAGGACGTCGGAAACCTCTCCGCGGCTTCGATTCCGTACGCGCTGTCGGGAGCCATCGAAGAGGGGGCCATCCGGCCGGGGGATCGCGTCCTCCTGTGCGCGATGGGAGCCGGTCTCTCCTACGGAAGCGTCCTCCTCCAGTACTGATGGCGACCGCAACCGCGACGCGCGAGCAGATGTTCCTCGCCGACGACGGCGTGGTGCTGTGCATGACGCTGCTCGCGCTCGACGAGCTCGGCGTTCTCGACCCGTCGCTGGCGGCGCGCGCCCCGGTCGCCCGGCTGCTTCCCGGCATCGAGCCGGTCGGCTTCGGCTACCTGCGCGCTGGACTGCGCAGCCTCGCCGGCCAGGGATGGCTCGAGGAGCCGCCGACGCTCGACCCGGCGACGACGTTCCTCGACTGGACGGCGGCGGGGCGCGATGCGCTGCGGCATCGCGAGCGTTATCTCGCGGTCGGCCGGTTCCTGAGGAGCTTCGCCGACGCCGCGCCGGGCGCGTGGTCGAAGCCGTGGAGTGACGCGCAGGTCGACGAGCTCGACCTCCTGCGAGCGGCGAGCGGCGAGCACGTCGCCCACCTCGGCGAGCATGTCGCCCACCTCGACGGAGCGCTCGCGGTGCCCGAAGCGCTGTCCGCGCTCGCGGACGCGGACGACGAGCGGATCCCCGCGCGGGACGCCCTCCACTTCGGGATCGTCGGCTCCTACCTGCCGTTGCTGGCCCGCCTGGCCGAGCTCTACCGGGGCGAGCTGGTGGTGACCGCCCCCGACCCCGGCGCGGCCGAGTGGCACGTCGACCGCGAGCTGAACGTGCGCGCCAGCGCGGCCGCCCATCGGCGCTACTTCGCCGACGCCAACGCGATCTTCCTCGAGCTCTTCGACCGCCGGCCGCTGGAGGAGCAGCCGCGCTTCGTCGCGGACATGGGCTGCGGCGACGCGAGCTGGCTGATCCACCTCGACGGCCTGATTCGCGACCGAACGCTGCGCGGCCGCAACCTCGATCGGCATCCGCTCGCCCTGGTCGGGATCGACCTCAACGCGGCGGCGCTCGATCCCGCCCGCCGCAGGCTCGAGGCCAGCGGCGTCGACGCTCTGCTCCTCCCGGGCGACGTCGGCGATCCTGACGGCCTCGCGGCGGCGCTCGCGGCGCACGGGCTGGACAGCGCGGACGGTCTGCACATCCGCTCGTTCCTCGACCACGACCGCGTCTATCGTGGAGCCGGCGACGACGTCGCGGGCATCGCCGGTCTGTCGTCCGGCGCCTACGTCGACGCCGCCGGCCGGCCGCTCGAGGCGGGCGCCGTGGAGCGCGACCTCGTCGCCCATCTGCGCCGCTGGACACCCCACGTGAGGCGGCACGGGATGGTGGTGCTCGAGGCGCACTGCGTCGCTCCCCGAATCGCGCGACGCCATCTCGGCGCCCTGCACAGCGTCGCGTTCGACGCGTACCACGCCTACTCGCACCAGTACCCGGTCGAGTACCCGGCCTTCGTGGAGTGCTGCCGGGCGGCCGGGCTCGAGCGCGTCGCGCGCCAGGAGCGCCAGTACCCGGCAAGCAGGCCCTTCGTCGCCGTGAGCCTGAACAGGCTGGTGCCCGCGGCGACGGCCCTCCGGCTCCCCGGCCAGGCGGGCCCCGCGGGCCGGGCCGGGAAGGCGGGCGCAGGGGCGCGGCCCGACGGCTGGCGGCCGCCCGACGGCGTCGACCTCGAAGACGGCGAGGGCCTGCATCGGCTGCTCTTCGAGCAGGGCGACCTCGCACGGCCCCGAGCTTGGAGCCTGCCGGCGACCGGATGGGTGGCCGGGCGTGCACTCGACGCGGTGGAGCGGCGGCTCGACCGCTGCTCGGCCGGCGACAGGATCGTCGTGCTCGACTACGGAGCCGGCACCGGGCTCGCGGCGATCGAGTTGCTCAAGGGGTGTGTCGATCGCGGGATCGACCGCCGTCTGAGCGACCGTGGCGCGACGCTCGAGTTGCACCTCGTCGATCTGCCCTCGAGCTGGTTCGCGCAGGGGCATGCGCTGCTCGCCGACTGCGCCTGGACCAGGTTCCACTCGCTGCGGGCGGACGACGGGGGCTTCCGCCGGCTCGACGACGTGCTCGGCGGCCGCGAGGTCGACGTCGCGATCGCGAGCATGGTCTTCCACCTGCTGCCCCAGTCCGCGATGGAGCGTGTCGCCGCCGAGCTAGCCGGGGTTCTGGCCCCGGATGGACGGCTCGTCTGGAGCTCGCCCGACCTGGCGCCGGCGGGGGCGAACGCGGTTCTCTTCCACGACGCGAATCGCGAGCTGCGCGCGCGCTGGCTGGCGGCGAACCGCGACAGCTTGGAGCCGTCGGTCCTGGTGGCCGGTCAGGAGCGTGCCGATCGGCGGATCCTCCGCCGTCCACGGGCGGCGGAGGACGTCGTCGACGCCCTCGAGCGCGAGCTGGCGGGCATCGTCGAGCGCCCCGCCTACGAGATGACCGCCGAGGAGATCGTCGACGCCATCCTCGTTCCCTCGAACCAGGGCGAGTACCTCTCCGAGATAGCGGACCGCGAGCGGCGGGAGCG
>DASTKY010000250.1:0-5538 GCA_035715495.1 Gaiella sp.
CGGGCACCGCCACGACGTCGCGGCGATCGCGGCCGCGGCGCACGAGGCGGGGGCGCTCGTGCTCGCCGACAGCTACCAAGCGTGCGGCGCGGTCGAGCTCGACGTCTCGACGCTCGGCGCGGACGCGGTCACGGGGGGCACGGTCAAGTACCTGCTCGGCACCGCCGGCCTCGGCTTCATGTGGGTGCGGCCCGAGCTCCGTCAGTCGTTGCTCCCCACCCAGACCGGCTGGTTCGCGGACGAGGACATCTTCGCGATGTCGATCGCCGACTACTCGCCCCACGCGAGCGCGCGCCGGTTCGACTCGGGCACGCCGCCCGTCCCGGCGCTCTACGCAGGAGTGGCCGGGCTCGAGGTCCTGGCCGCGACGGGCGTGCCCGCGGTCGAGGCGCACGTGCGCGGCCTCGTCGACCGTCTCCTCGACGGGCTCGACGAGCTCGAGGCCACCGTCGCGACGCCGCGCGAGCCTTCCGCCCGCGGCCCGCTCGTCTGCATCCGCTCCACGGACGTCCCGTCACTCGTCGCGGCCCTCGCGGGCGAGCGGATCGTCACGTCGATGCGCGACGAGAGCCTCCGCGTCGCCTTCCACCTCTACAACGTCGAGGAGGACGTCGACCGGCTGCTCGGCGCCCTCGCCCGGCACCGCGCGCTGCTGGCCTGACGACGCCCGTGGCCGACGAGCCGAGGCTGCCGCCGCCGCCGTCCGTCGCGTACGGCGACCATCCGGACCAGGTCGCGAACCTGCACCTGCCCGCGGGCGACGCGGGGCGGTGGCCCTGCGTCGCCCTGATCCACGGCGGCTTCTGGCGGACGGGCTGGGACCGGACGCTGATGACGCCGCTCGCTGTCGACCTCGCCCGGCGCGGGCTCGCCGCCTGGAACCTCGAGTACCGGCGCGTCGGCCAGGCGGGCGGCGGCTGGCCGGGCACGCTCGCAGACGTCGCCGCCGGCCTCGACCGGCTCGCCGCGATGGACGGGGTCGACGCGACCCGGATCGCGACGTGCGGGCACTCGGCGGGCGGCCACCTCGCCGTCTGGCTCGCGGCGCGGCACCGGCTCCCGGCCGGCGCGATCGGAGCCAACCCCGTCGTCAGGCCCGTCGCGGCGGTGGCGCAGGCCGGCGTGCTCGACCTCCACCGCGGCCATGAGGAGCGGCTCGGCGGCGGCGCGGTCGAGGCGCTGCTCGGCGTGCCCGACGCGCACGCGGAGCGCTACGCGACGGCCTCGCCCGCAGCGCTGGCGCCGCTCGGCGTCGACCAGCTCCTCGTCCACGGCCCCGCGGACGACGTCGTGCCCGTGACGCAGAGCCGGATCCACGCAGCCCTCGACCCGCGGGCCGTGCTCGCCGAGGTCGAGGGCGGTGACCACTTCGACGTGATCGACCCGGGGCACGAGGCGTGGCGCGACACCGTGGCGTGGCTCTCGCGTCGCCTCGAAGCACGCTCTTGACGCTCTATCGCAAAGACGCTATATAGCAATCATGCGATCGAGTCGAGAGCCGGAAGAGGAGACGCCCGTCGAGCGCCTCCGGCGACGGCTCGCGCACGCGGACGAGGGATGGCTGTTCGCGTCGATCGCAGGGCAGGTCGCCGAACGCCGGCACCAGCTGGGCCTCTCGCAGAGCCAGCTCGCAGCGCTCGTCGGCACGACGCAGTCGGCCATCGCCCGCCTGGAGCGGGGCGGTCGGCCGCCGCGGATCGACACGCTGCTGCGGATCGCAGCGGCGCTCCAGTGCGAGCTCCACGTGGAGCTCCGCCCTCTCGAGGAGGAGGACTGACCCGATGTCGACGCTCGCCGAGCGACTGAACCGCTTCGAGGCCGAGCTCCGCCGGATGGACGCCGAGCTCCGGGAGCTCCGGCACGAGGTTCCCGCCGAGGAGCCCGCCGCCGAGCCGCGGCCCGCCGCGGCTCCGACCGTCTCCGCCCCGCGCCCCACGCCTCCGCCGGCGCGTCCGGCGACGCCTTCTTCCCCCGCGCGACCGGCGCGCCCGCACGCCCGCCGTCCGCGGGTGGACGTCGGGGGCCTGGTCGCGCGACTCGACCTCTTCGGGGCCGGAGGCCTCGCGGTCGTCGGCGGCGCCGTCACGGCGCTCGGCATCACGCTGCTCTTCGTCCTCGCCGCGGAGCAGGGCTGGATCGGGCCCGTCGCGCGCGTCCTCGCCGGCGCGGTCACGGCCTCCCTCGTCTTCGGCGCGGGCGTCGTCGTCCGGCACCGGTTCGGCCAGGTGAAGGCAGGCCTCGCCGCCGTGGCGGCGGGCATCGCCGGCGGCTACGCGACGCTCGCCGCGGCGACGGCGCTCTACGGGCTCGTCCCCGACGCGCTCGCGCTCGCCCTGGCGGCCGGGATCGCCGGCATCGCGGTCGCCGTCTCGCTCCTCTGGCGCTCGGAGCTCGTCGCGGTGCTCGGACTCGTCGGCGCCGCGCTCGCACCCGCCCTCGAAGGGCTCGAGGGCGGGATCGTCCCCGCCGGCCTCGCATTCGCGGTCGTCGTGCTCGCCGCGACGGCGGTCGTCTCCGTCGTGCGCCGCTGGGACGTCCTGCTCGCCTCGGTCACCGTCGTCGTCGGCGCGCAGGCCGTGTGGCTCCTCGCCCTCGAGGGCCGCGACGGCGTCGCGGCGTCGCTGGCCGCGGCCGGCGCGCTCGCGGCCGTGCTCCTCGCGGCCGCATGCGCGTGGCAGCTCGGCGGCCGCACGCGGGTGTTGCAGCAGCTCACGACGCCGCTCGTGCTCGCGTCGCTCGGCACGATCCTCGTCTCGTCGCACGTGCTCCTCTCGGACGGCGTCCAGCGGGGCGTCGCCCTCGCCGTCGCGACCGCTGTCCTCGCGCTCGTCTGGGCGGCCGTGCGCGAGCGCCAGCACGACCTCGCCGTCGTGCTCGCCGGCGGCGCCCTCGGGGTCGCCGCGGTCGCCGTGGCCGGGCTGCTCAGCGACGACGGGCTGACCCTGAGCTGGGCCGCCGAGGCGGCGCTGCTCGTCGTGCTCGCCCACCGTCTCCGCGACCTCCGGCTCCAGCTCGCGGGTCTCGCGTACCTCGGGCTCGCCGCCGGCCACCTGCTCCTCGTCGGCAGGCCACTCGTCGAGCTCTTCGACCTCGACGGCGGCCATGCCGCAACGGCGGTGCCGACCGCGGCCGTCGCGGTCGCCGCGCTGGCGGCCGCGCTGCTCGCGCCCGAGACGTACCGGTCGACCGGCGAGCGCGGCATCCTCGCGTTCCTCGAGGACCTGCGCGTCTGGCTCGAGCCGCGGCGCCCGCGGCTCGTGGAGGCGCTCGCGGGCGGAGCCGCCCTCCTCGGCCTCGTCGCCTTCGGTCTCGTCGCCGTGGCGCTCGACGCGAACGCCGGCCAGGTCGCGGTGACGCTCGTCGCGGCGCAGCTCGCCGTCCTCGGGACGGTCGTGGCGGCGCGTCGCGACGCCGTCGCCCTCGGCGCAGTCGCCTACGGCGGCGCGTTCGTCGTCGGCTGGAAGGCGCTCGAGCTCGACCTCGGCTCGCTCCCGTCGGGCTGGGGCGGCGCGGGCGCCCTGCTCGCCGCGGGCGGGCTCCTCGCGACCGGAGCGCTCCTCCGCATCTGCTGGAGCACCGCGGCGCCGCTCGGCGTCGGCGCGGCGATCGCAGCCGCGGCCGCGCTCGCGCTCGCGTTCGCCGGCGTCGCGGACCTCGCGCCCGAGACCGGGTCGCTCCTGCTGCCCGACCGGACGTGGGTCGGCATCGGCTCGGCGCTGATCGCCGCCGTCTACCTCTGGCTGGCGGCGCTCACGTACCGGCCGCGGCTCCGGAACCTCTCGACCACGGCGTGGGTGCTCGGCCTCGTCCCGCTCCTCGTCGCCGAGCTCGCCCTGACGGACGGCGGCGTCGGCTTCGCCATCGCGCTCGCCGCGACGGCGATCGCCGCGGCCCTGCTCGCCAGCCGCCTCGTCGACCCGCGGCTCTGGTGCGCGGCCGTGATCCTGATCGGGCTGGACGCGCTGCTCGCCGTCCTCGAGCTGGCGCCGCCGCAGCAGCTCCTCGAGGCCGGCCCGAGCCCGGCGACCGGCGTCGTGGCGGTGCTCGCCGTCGTCGTCGGCCTCGTGACCCTCGCCCTCGCAGGGCCGTACGCCCGCTGGTTCGCCGGGGCGGCCGCCGCGCTCGGCCTCTATGCGGCCTCGCTCCTCGTCCTCGAGGTGGTCGTCGACCTCTCCCGGGCGGCGCTCGAGACGGACTTCGAGCGCGGCCACACCGTCGTCAGCGTCGTCTGGGCGGTCTCCGGGCTCGGCCTGCTCCTCGCCGGGATCGTCCGGCGCTCGCCGGCCGTCCGGTACGCCGGCCTCGCGCTCTTCGGCGTGACCCTCGGGAAGATCTTCCTGTTCGACCTCGCGGAGCTGAGCTCGGTCGCGCGGGCGATCTCGTTCGTCGGCGTCGGGGCGCTCCTCCTCGCGGGCGGCTTCTTCGTCCAGCGGCTCGGCCAGCGGGAGGTCGCGGCATCGCCCTAAGTGCGATACTCGCGCCCGTGGCGTCCCCCGACGCAGCCGGTGAGCTCGAGCGCACGATCGAGCGGTACAACGAGGCGTGGAACGCGCACGACGTCGACCTGATCGTGTCGTTCCACGCCCCCGGGATGGTCTTCGAGAACCACACCGCGGGCGAGCGCGCCGAGGGCCCGGACGTCCGCGGCCACCTCGCCGAGATCTTCGCGAACTGGCCCGACCTCTCGTTCCGCGGGCGCCGGCTCTACGCCTGCGACGGCCTCGTCGTGAGCGAGTGGACGGCGACCGCGACCGCCGGCGACGGCAGGCGGCTCGAGTGGGACGGGATCGACGTCTTCCCGTTCGAGAACGGCCTCATCCTGCGCAAGGACGTCTACTCCGCCGGGCACCGCCCGCGTGTCCTCGAGCCGGAGCGGACCGCGTCCGAGTGAGCAGGCCGCGGGTGCACGTCACGGCCGCGGTGCCGGCCGAGGTGGAGCGCGCCCTCGCCGACGACTTCGAGCTCTCCGACACGCCGGAGGGCGCGGCCGGGATCGTCGCGATGCTGACGACCCGCGTCGACGGGCCGTTCCTCGATCGCGCCGGCCCGCAGCTCGAGGTCGTCGCGAACTACGCGGTCGGAGTGAACAACGTCGACCTCGCGGCGGCCGCGGAGCGGAACGTCGTCGTGGCGAACACGCCCGACGTGCTGACGCGGGCGACGGCCGAGCTCGCGGTCGGTCTGATGCTCGCGCTCCTCCGGCGGATCGCCGAGGGCGACCGCTTCGTCCGCCGCCGGGAGCCCTGGCGGTTCTCGCTCGAGTTCATGCTCGGGAGCGGGCTGGCGGGCAAGCGTCTGCTCGTCGTCGGCGCGGGCCGCATCGGCCGCGAGACCGCCCGCCTTGCGGAGGCGTTCGGCGCAGAGCCCCTGCTCGCCGGGCGGGGCGACGACCTGCACGAGCTCCTCGGCGAGGCGGACGTCGTCAGCCTCCACGTGCCGCTGACCGACGAGACGCGTCACCTGGTCGACGCGGCCGCGCTGGCGGCGATGCGGCCCGGCGCCGTGCTGGTCAACACCGCCCGGGGGCCGATCGTCGAC
>DASTKY010000251.1:0-9532 GCA_035715495.1 Gaiella sp.
CACGACCACCGCCGCAGGCAGCGAGGCGAGCACGGTGCGGGCGCGCCTACCCAACGGCCCGCATCCTCAGTGCGCCGAGGGACTCCACGAGCGGCTCGCCGCGCCGGAGGACGGCCAGCGGGACGCCTGCCCCCGCCAGCCGGTGCAGCGCGGACGAGGCCGTCGACGGCGGTCGGCCGACATAGGTCGGCGTGTCGATCGCGACGAGCGCGCTCGAGCGGCCGAGGGCGGCGCGGGAGAGGAGGGCCGTGGCGACCGCCTCCGGGCGCGGGGTGACGACCACCACCTCGGGAAGCCCGCCCGCCGGCCCGCGCGCCGCGACGAGCGAGGCGAGCGGCGCGTCGGGCTCCTCGTGCACCGCGGCGAGCGCGTCGAGCGCTCCCTCCCAGTCCCCGCCGAGGGTCACCACCCGGTGCACGGCCGGCGCCCGCGTCCCGATCACGAGCACCGCGCGCCGGGAGCGGAGCGCGTGCGCGCGCAGGATCGCGGCCGCGGCGCGCACCGCCTCGTCCAGGCTCGAGTCGCCCGGGGCGCCGACGTGCGACGCGGCGTCGACGTCGAGCACGACGGCGATGCTGTCCCGGGGCGCGTCCTCCAGCTCGCGCACCATCAACTCGCCGCGGCGGGCGGAGGTCGGCCAGTGGACGGCGCGGAGCGGCTCGCCCTCGACGTACTCGCGCACGCCGTGCGGCTCGAGCCCGCTCGGCCGCCGCACCTGGGCACGGCGCCCGCCGTCACCCCAGGCCCCCGTCTCGGTGAAGAGCGTGGCGAGCTCCGTCACCCGTGGACGGACGAGGAGCGTCGTCCCGGACGGCACCTCGAGCTCCACCGAGCGGAGCCCGAGCGGGTCGCTCGCGACCAGGCGCCCCGGGCCGAGGGGATAGCGGCCGCGTGGCACGGCGTCGACGAGGACGCGCGCCCGGCCGCCGCGGCGCACCACCGCGCTCCGCTCGCCCAGCGGCCCGATGCGCTCGTGCCACTCGAGCCGAGACGCGAGGAGCCGACGCCCCCGGATCCGCGCCTCGAGCACGAGCGAGTCGCCCTCGACCGGCGTGGACGCGAGCGGCGGTCGCTCGACGGACAGGCCGCGGGCCACCAGCCAGGCCCACCCGCGCGCGAGGGCGACCGCGAGGCAGAGACCCAGCCCGAGCACCGCGAGGGCCGTCGAGCCGACGATCCAGGCACCGACGACGACGCCGACCGCGAGGAGCCCGGCGCCGCGGAGCCTCACACCGGCACCGGTGTGCCCGCGAGTGCCTCGGCGACGACCTCCTCCGCGGCGATGCCCGTGGCCCGTGCCTCGGGCGCGAGGATGAGGCGGTGCGCGAGCACGGTCACGGCGAGCGCCTGGACGTCCTCGGGCAGGACGAAGTCGCGCCGCTCGAGGAGCGCGCGGGCCTTCGCGAGCGCGAGCAGGGCGATCCCCGAGCGGGGGCTGCCGCCGAGCGCCAGCCGGCCGCTCCCGCGCGTGTGCCGGAGCAGCGCGACGACGTACCGCGTGACGCTCTCGTCGACGTGGACGCGGCGCGCGGCGTCGATCGCGCGGACGAGCTCGGCGCGGCCCGCGACGGGCCGAAGCGTGTCGAGCGGCGGCTCGGTCGTCTGCTCGGCCAGCATCCGCGCCTCGTCCCCGAGCGGCGGGTAGCCGATCGCCATCCGCACGGCGAAGCGGTCGAGCTGCGCCTCGGGCAGCGGGTACGTCCCCTCGTACTCGACGGGGTTCTGCGTCGCGATCACGAGGAACGGCCGCTCGAGCGCGTGGGTCGCGCCGTCGACCGTCACCTGGGTCTCCTGCATTGCCTCGAGGAGCGACGACTGCGTCTTCGGCGACGCCCGGTTGATCTCGTCGACGAGGAGGACGTTGGCGAAGACCGGCCCCGGGCGGAAGCGGAAGGCGCCGCTCGGCCGGTCGAAGACGTTGACGCCCGTCACGTCCGCCGGCAGGAGGTCGGGCGTGAACTGGACGCGGTGGAACGTGAGGTCGAGCGAGCGCGCGATCGCCTTTGCGAGGACGGTCTTCCCGACGCCCGGGACGTCCTCGACGAGCACGTGCCCCTCGGCGAGCAGGCAGAGCAGCGGCAGCCGGAGCGTCTCGGAAGGCGCGTGGATTGCCGCGCCGAGGTTCGCGACGACGCGCTCGGCGAGCGCGGCCGCGTCCGCCCCCGATCCGATCGTCTCGGTCGCGCGCTCGGTCACGAGCGGTCGGCGAGGAGCTCCTGCACCCTGTCGAGGATCGCGCCGGCGACCTCATGCTTCGTCGCCTTCGGCACGTGCCGCTCGCCCTCGTGCGAGATCAGGAGCACCTCGTTGTCGTGGCTCTCGAAGCCGATGTCGGGCCGGCCGACGTCGTTGAAGACGACCAGGTCGACGTCCTTCTCGCCCAGCATCGCCCGCTTGCGGGCGAGCCCGTCCTCCCCGCTCTCGGCCCCGAAGCCCACGATGACCTGGCCGTCGCGGCGGGAGGCGGCGAGCGCGCGCAGAACGTCGGACGTCGGCACGAGGTCGACGCTCCAGGGCTCGCTGTCCTTCGGCCGCTTGCCGTCGAGCGGCTCGGCCGGCCGGTAGTCCGCGACCGCGGCTGCCATCAGGATCACGTCCGCGTCGTTGCGGGCGAGCGCCTCGCGGCGGAGGTCGGCCGCGGTCGGCGTCGGCACGACCTCGACCCCCTCGGGCGCCGCGACCTGGAGGTTCGCGGCGAGCAGGGTCACGGCCGCCCCCCGGTCGCGCGCCGCCTCGGCGAGCGCGGCGCCCATCCGGCCGGAGGAGCGGTTCCCCAGGAAGCGAACCGCGTCGAGCGGCTCCCGCGTGCCGCCGGCTGTGACGAGCACGCGACGGCCGGCGAGCGGCCGCGCGTCGCCGCCTCCGTCGAGCAGCGACTCGAGCCGGCGTGCGATCTCCTCCGGCTCGGTCATCCGGCCCGCGCCGACGATCCCCTCGGCGAGCTCGCCCTGCTCGGGGCCGACGATCACCGCGCCGCGCGAGGCGAGCAGCTCCACGTTGGCGCGCGTCGCGGGGTGCTCCCACATCGCCGTGTTCATCGCCGGCGCGAGGAGCAGCGCGCCGCGGTGGGCGAGCGCGGTCTCGGTGAGGAGGTCGTCCGCGAGCCCGTGCGCGAGGCGCGCGAGCGAGTTCGCCGTGACGGGCGCGACGACGAGCGCGTCGGCGTCCTGGAGGTGCGGATACGGATCGGACGGTGGGTGCTTGCGCGCGAGCGCCCAGAACGTCTCGGCCGCGACGAACCGCTCGGCCCCACTCGTCACGATCGGCGTGACGTCGTGCCCCGCGCGCACGAGGAGCCGGACGAGCTCGCAGGCCTTGTAGGCCGCGATGCCGCCGGTCACGCCCAGGACGATCCGCGCCACGGCCATAGTGTGCCCGCTCGCCGCGCGAGCCACCCGTCATGGCCGCGAATGCGGAATCCTGCGTGGCGAACTAGCTAGCTGCTGCTGCCGCTGCCGTACGCGAACGTCAGCTTGCCGCGCGAGATCTCCTCCATCGCCATGGTGAGGTAGTTCTTCGAGCGCGACTCCACGAGCGGCGGCGGCGCGTCCTCCAGCCCGAGGCCCTCTCCGAGCTGGTGGTGGTAGTTGTTGATCTGCCGGGCCCGCTTCGCGGACATGATGACGAGCGCGTAGCGGGACGCGGGATCGCCCTCGGTGCTCGTGTGGGCGAGAAGCTCGTCGATCCGTGGCTCGATCATCGGAGCGCCATGGTACCTGCGAGTCGGAGCCCGCGTCCGATCGGCCGCCCGGCAGGCTCACGGTGATGCTCCAGCTGATCCCGCGGAGCTAGGTCGGCTCGGAGCCGGTTCGCACCGGCGACCCGACCGACGCGAGCGCCAGCTCGCGCTCGACGATCGCCGCCAGCACCTCCGAGGCGCGGTCGACGTCGTCGTTCCGCACCATGTAGCGGAACCGGTGCGCCTGCTCGAGCTGGTGGCGCGCGATCGCGATCCGCTCGCCGATCTCGCCGGTCGACTCGGTGGCCCGCTCGCGCAGCCGGCGCTCGAGCTCGTCGACGTCGGCCGCGATGAAGATCGTGCAGGCGCCCGGGACGTGCTCCTGGACGTAGAGCGCCCCGTCGATCTCGAGCTCGAGGACGCAGACGCGGCCGTGCCCGGCGATCCGGTCGATCTCCGAGCGGAGCGTCCCGTAGCGCTTGCGCGAGACGTACTCGACCCACTCCAGGAACCCGTCCTCCTCGACGCGGGCGGCGAACTCGGCCTCGCTGAGGAACCAGTACTCGCGGCCGTCGACCTCGCCGGGTCGCTGCTGCCGGGTCGTCGCCGAGACGGCGACCTCCAGCTGGTCGGGAAGCCGCTCGAGGAGGGCGCCGATGAGCGTGCCCTTGCCCGCGCCCGACGGGCCGGTCACGACGAAGACGGGACGCACGACGGAAGGCCGGCCGGCGCCGCCCGACGTCACCGCTGGTTGAAGAGATTGACGAGCTCGGCGCGCTGCCGCTCGGAGAGCCCGCCCACGGTCTTCGACTGGCTGATCCGGCACTGGTTGAGGAGCCGGGCCGCCTTGACGCGCCCGAACTTGGGCACCGCCATGAGCATGTCGAAGACCTTGGCCGTCGAGACGTACTCCGGGGGATCGAGGAGGATCGTCTCGATCTGGACGCTGCCGTCCTTCAGGTCCTTCTTCAGCTGCGCGCGTCGGACCCGGATGTCGTTCGCCCGCTGGAGCGCTTCCATCCGCTGATCGAGAGAGCGCGCGGGTGCCTGCGCGGGCGACTTCGACGTGACCATTGAGCGGACGAGTCTAGCACCCTCGGCCGTCGAATCAAGCAGTACCGTTTTGCGCAATTTGCAGAGATTTTTCCGATCTGACAACAGCGACGGCATGCGCGTCGAGGGGATTCGCGTACCCCCGCGCGCTCGCTTCGGCCGTCAGCTCGTCCCGGATCCGGGTCGGTGCCTCCGGGTCGGCGAAGAGGACCGTGCCGAGCGCGACGGAGCTGGCGCCGACCGCCACGAGCTCCAGGGCGTCGAGCCCGGTCCGGACACCACCCATTCCCACGATCGGAACCTCCACGGCCGCCGCGCAGGCGTGCACGCACGCGAGCGCGATCGGGCGGAGCGCAGGCCCGGAGTAGCCGCCGACGGTCCGCGCGAGCCGCGGCCGGAGCGACGCATCGAGCGCGAGCCCGCGGATCGTGTTGACGAGCGAGAGGCCGTCCGCGCCCGCCGCGACGACGGCGCGCGCGGACGCCGCAACGTCCCACTGAGCAGGGGAAAGCTTCGCGAAGAGGGGCTTCCGCGTCGCGGCGCGGGCGGCCGCCACGAGCTCCGCGGCGGTCTCCGGCGCCTCGTCGACGTTCGGGCACGAGAGGTTCAGTTCGAGGACGGCGACGGCGTCCTCGCCGTCGAGCCGCTCGCAGACCAGCGTGAAGTCCGCCGCCGAGAAGCCGCCCACCGAGACCCAGAGCTCCGTCCCCAGACCGACGAGCCGCGGGAGGTGGGACTCGACGAACGCGTCGATCCCCGGCCCCTGGAGCCCGATCGAGTTGAGCATCCCGCTCTCGGTCTCGGCGATGCGCACCGGGGGGTTGCCCCCGCGCGGGAGCGGCGTGATCGTCTTCGTCACGAAGGCGTCGAGGCTCCGCGCGACGTCGGGTGCGACGAGCGCGTCGAGGCAGCCGGAGGCGTTGAGGATCCGGACGCCGCTCACGCCGCGGCCCGCAGGACGGGGCCTTCGACGCAGAGCCGCACGTAGGCGTCGTCGCGCGGCACGACGCAGCCGTAGCAGGCGCCGTAGCCGCAGGCCATCGGGGCCTCGTGGGCGAGCTGCGCGCCCGGCACGAGGGCCGCGAGGGCGTCGAGCATCGGCTCCGGGCCGCACGCCAGGACGTCGCCCGGGTCGGCCGGGAGCGCCTCGGTCACGAGCGTCGGGTCGATCACGACCGTGGCGTTAGGGACGAGCGCCGCCGCCTCGGCGTGCGTCTCCGTCCGGAAGCCGAGCACGGCCGGTGGCTCGCCGAGGCGGCTCGAGAGGTAGGGCAGCGGCGCGATCCCGATGCCGCCGCCGACGAGGAGCGGCCGCTCGACGTCGAGGTCGTAGCCGCGGCCGAGCGGTCCGGTGACGGCGATCGCGTCGCCGGCCTCGAGTCGGGCGATCGCGCGCGTGCCCGGCCCGATCGGGTCGACGAGGAACCCGAGCTCGCCCTCGGGCGCCACGCAGAGGCTGAACGGCCGCGGGAGCACGCGGCCCGGCGCTTCGAGCATGAAGAACTGCCCCGGCTCCCCCGGCTCGAGCGGGCCGCGACCGAGGCGGACGAGCGTGTACGGGCCGACCCGCTCGGAAGCGGAGACGACGAGGCGTGCCCGCTGCAACGGCCTCAGCCCCTCGTCGGGCCGGCGGGCGCGGTCGTCGTCACGCGCCGACGCCGATCCGCTCCTGCAGCGAGAGCGTCGCCTCGGCGCGGGCGTTCGCGATCGCGTGGACCGCGGCCGCGGCGCCGGAGATGGTGGTGATGCACGGGACGCGCGCGATCAACGCCGCCTCGCGGATCAGGTAGCCGTCCGCCCGCGCGCCGGAGCCCTGCGGCGTGTTGACGACGAGGTTGCAGCGGTGCTCGCGGATCAGGTCGACGACCGTCGCCTCGCCGGGCTCGGCGTCCGCGACCTTGCCGACCTCCTCCACCTCGAGCCCCGCCGCCCGCAGCGTGCGCGCCGTCCCGGTCGTCGCGATCAGCTCGAACCCGAGCCCGGCGAGCGCGGCGGCGATCGGCGCGATGCTCGCCTTGTCGCCGTCGCGGACGGAGAGGAACGCGGCACCCGCGGTCGGCAGGGGGCGTCCTGCCGCCCGCTCGGCCTTCGCGAAGGCGGTCGGCAGGTCGGATGCCGTGGCCATCACCTCGCCGGTGGAGCGCATCTCCGGGCCGAGGATGGGGTCGGCGCCGGGGAAGCGCGCGAACGGGAGGACCGCCGCCTTGACGCTCACCTCGGTCGGCCGCGGCGACGGCAGCGCGAGGTCGGCGAGCGTCTCGCCGTGGGCGAGGCGGCAGGCGGCCTGCACGAGGTTCACGCCGGTGGCCTTGCTGGCGAACGGGACGGTGCGCGAGGCGCGCGGGTTCGCCTCGAGGACGTAGACGACCGAGTCGGCGATCGCGAGCTGGACGTTGAGCAGCCCGACGACGCCGAGCGCGGGCCCGAGCCGCTTGACGACGTGCTCGACCTCGAGCGCGTTGGCGAGGGTCAGCGACTGCGCCGGCAGCACGCACGAGGAGTCGCCCGAGTGCACGCCTGCCTCCTCGACGTGCTGCATCACGGCGCCGATGTAGACGTCGGTGCCGTCGCAGAGCGCGTCGACGTCGATCTCGATCGCGTTCTCCACGAAGCGGTCGATCAGGACAGGACCGCTGACGGCGCCCATCGCGCCGCGGAGGTCGTCCTCGGAGTCGCAGATCCGCATCGCGCGGCCGCCGAGCACGTACGACGGGCGGACGAGCACCGGGTACCCGATCTCGCGCGCGGCCGCGAGCGCCTCGTCGGTCCCCTCCACGGTGCTCCACGGCGGACAGCGGACGCCGAGGTCGCGCGCGAGCGCGCCGAAGAGCTCGCGATCCTCGGCGAGGTCGATCGCGGCGTGCGGCGTGCCGAGGATCCGGTAGCCGGCGCCCTCGATGTGCCGCGCGAGGCGCAGCGGCGTCTGGCCGCCGAACTGGGTCACGACGCCGAGCGGCTGCTCCCGATCGAGCACCGCGAGCACCTCCTCGGGCGAGAGCGGCTCGAAGTAGAGGCGGTCGGAGGTGTCGTAGTCGGTCGAGACCGTCTCGGGGTTGCAGTTGACCATCACGGCCTCGTAGCCGAGCTCGCGGAACGTCTGCACCGCGTGGACGCAGCAGTAGTCGAACTCGATCCCCTGCCCGATCCGGTTCGGGCCCGAGCCGAGGATCACGACGCGCTGCTTGTCGCCGGGAGGCGGGCCTTCGTCCTGCTCGCCCCAGGTGGAGTAGAGGTAGTTCGAGCCCGCCTCGACCTCGCCGCCGCAGGAGTCGACCCGCCGGTACGACGGCTTGATCCCGCGCGCGTAGCGCGTCCGGCGCACATCGTCGCCCGATGTCCCCCACGCCGCGCCGATCGAGTCGTCGCCCCACCCCGCGCGCTTCGCCCGCCGGATGTCGCCCGTCCGCAGCTCGCGCTTCGCCGCCTCGAGCTGCTCGACGAACCACGGGTGGAGCCCATCCGGCAGATCGTCGATCGTCGCCCACGGGGTCGGCGACCCCGGGTCGAGCTCGCGCGAGCCGAACGCCTTGAGGAAGGCCTCGGTGAACGTCCGTCCGATACCCATCGCCTCGCCGACCGACTTCATCTGCGTCCCGAGCGTCGGGTCGGCGCCCGGGAACTTCTCGAAGGCGAACCGCGGGAACTTGACGACGACGTAGTCGAGCGTCGGCTCGAAGCTCGCGGGCGTCGTCTTCGTGAGGTCGTTCGGGATCTCGTCGAGCGTGTAGCCGACGGCGAGCTTCGCCGCGACCTTCGCGATCGGGTAGCCCGTCGCCTTGGACGCGAGCGCCGACGAGCGGGAGACGCGCGGGTTCATCTCGATCACGCGGAGCTCGCCCGTGTCCCGGTGCCGGGCGAACTGGATGTTCGAGCCGCCGGTCTCGACGCCGACTGCGCGGACGACGGCCGCGGCCGCGTCGCGGAGCTCCTGGTACGCCTCGTCGGAGAGCGTCATCTGCGGCGCGACGGTGACGGAGTCGCCCGTGTGGACGCCCATCGGGTCGAGGTTCTCGATCGAGCAGACGATGACGACGTTGTCCACGCGGTCGCGGATCACCTCGAGCTCGAACTCGTCCCAGCCGCGGATCGACTCCTCCACGAGCACCTGGCCGATCGGCGACTCGGCGAGCCCTCGCTCGACCTGCCGCTCGAGCGCCTCGAGGTCGTCCGCAAACCCGCCGCCGTGCCCGCCGAGCGTGAAGGCGGGCCGCACGACCGCCGGCACCGGCGCGCCGGCGAGGTCGGACACCGACTCGACGATGACCGAGTGCGGCACCTCGAGGCCGCAGCTCTGCACCGCGTCGCGGAAGAGCTGCCGGTCCTCCGCGCGCCGGATCACGTCGATCCGCGCGCCGAGGAGCTCGACCCCGAGCTCCTCGAGGACGCCGGCCGTCGAGAGCTCGATCGCGAGGTTCAGGGCGGTCTGGCCGCCGAGCGTCGGGAGGAGCGCGTCCGGCCGCTCGCGCCGGAGGACGTCGGCGACGCCCTCGAGGTCGAGCGGCTCGATGTACGTCCGGTCGGCGAACCCGGGGTCGGTCATGATCGTCGCCGGGTTCGAGTTGACGACGATCGTGCGGTAGCCGTCCTCCCGCAGCACCTTGAGGGCCTGGCAGCCCGCGTAGTCGAACTCACACGCCTGGCCGATCACGATCGGCCCGGAGCCGATCACGCAGATCGAGCGGAGGTCGCGTCTAGCCGGCACGCGAGGGCTCCAGGTCCGCGACCCAGCGCTCGAGGATCGGCCACGCGTCGTGCGGGCCGGGCCCGGCCTCGGGGTGGAACTGCACGGAGGACGCCCGC
>DASTKY010000252.1:0-3275 GCA_035715495.1 Gaiella sp.
TCCACGTCGCCGTGACCCGGCGAGACGAAGTCCCAGCCCCGGCCCGGCTGCCCGAAGTCGAGGTGGCCGCCGAGGATCGACGAGCGCCCGTCGAGCCGGCGCTTGGAGTCCTTGATGTGCGCGTGGTAGATCCGGTCGCCGAACTCGGTGATGAACGCGGCCGAGTCGAGGAACTGGTGCTCGAAGTGCGACGGGTCGAAGTTGATCCCGAAGCCCTCGCGGTTGCCGATCGCGTCGAGCGTCTTGCGCGTCGTGCCGAAGTCGTACGCGATCTCGGTCGGATGGACCTCGAGCGCGAACTTCACGCCCTCCGCGTCGAACACGTCGATGATCGGCCCCCAGCGCTCCGCGAACTCCTGGTAGCCCGCCTCGACCACGCTGAAGTCGTTCGGCGGGAAGGAGTAGAGGAGGTGCCACACCGACGACCCCGTGAACCCGTTCACCTGCTGGACGCCGAGCGCCGCCGCGGCACGCGCGGTGTCGGCCATCCGCTCGGCCGCGCGCTGCCTGACGCCCTCGGGGTCGCCGTCGCCGTAGATCTCCGGGGGGAGGATCCCGCGGTGCCGGTCGTCGATCGGATCGCAGACGGCCTGGCCGACGAGGTGGGCTCCGATCGCCCAGACGCCGAGGCCGTGCTGCTCGAGGAGGGCGCGGATCGAGCTCGCGTACCCGGCGTCGGCCACCGCCCTGTCGACCTCGAAGTGGTCGCCCCAGCAGGCGAGCTCGAGGCCGTCGTAGCCCCAGCCGCCGACCTTCGGCGCGAGCTCCGCGAGCGGCAGATCGGCCCATTGGCCGGTGAAGAGCGTGACGGGGCGTCCCAAGCCGACCTCCTCGTGAACGTGCTGGCCGGTCGATGCTAGACGACCGCCTCGCCCGGCCGCGGTCGGCGCTCGCGCAGGGTGGGCGCCGTGTGACACGGTATGCGCTCAAGCCGAACGACACAGGGCGAAAACGGAGGCGGTTGGATGGCGAAGGTCAGGAATCAGCGTCGGGTGCTCTCGGACGAGGAGCTCTCGCAGCTCGTCGGGCTGGTCAAGAAGGTGGACAGCGTCGAGCTCAAGGCGACGGTGCCGGCCGACGACCAGCGCGCCGCGATCACCTCGCTCGAGCTGGACCCGATCGAGGCCCAGATCCGGCAGGTGTTCTTCTTCGACACCCCTGACCTGACGCTCGACCGCCACGGCGTCGTCGTGAGGGCGCGGCGCGTGCAGGGCGGCACCGGCGACACGGTCGTGAAGCTCCGGCCGGTCGAGCCGGCCGACCTCCCCACCACGGTGCGGAAGAGCCAGTGGTTCGGCGTCGAGGTCGACGCGATGCCCGGCGGCTACGTCTGCTCGGGCTCGATGAAGGGCGTCGTCGACCCGGCGCACGTCAACCACGCGGCCCGGGGGAACCGCTCGATCCGCAAGCTCTTCTCGAAGGAGCAGCGCGCCTTCTTCGCCATGCACGCGCCGGAGGGCGTCGAGCTCGACGACCTCTCGGTCCTCGGCCCGATCTTCGTCCTGAAGCTCAAGCGCGTGCCCGAGGGCTTCGCGCGGAAGCTCACCGCCGAGATGTGGCTCTACCCGGACAACTCCCGTGTGCTCGAGCTCTCGACGAAGTGCAAGCCCACCGAGGCGTTCCAGGTCGCAGCGCAGGCGCGGGCGTTCCTCACCGAGAAGGGGATCGACCTCGGCGCCGAGCAGCAGACGAAGACGCGGACCGCGCTCGACCTCCTCGTCAAGTCCCTGTGAGCGGGCCGGGCGCCACGCAGCCCCGATGAGCGCGATCGCGGAGCCGGCTCCTCCGAGCGCCCGCGACGCCGGCTGGCACGGGCTGACCGCGGACGAGGCGAGCGCACGTCTCGGGGCCGACCCGAGCATCGGTCTCGACGCCGCGGAGGTCGAGCGGCGGCGCGCCGAGGTCGGCCCGAACAAGCTCGCCGAGGGTGCGAAGGAGCCGGGCTGGCGGGCGTTCCTCCGCCAGTACCGCGACCTGATGCAGCTCGTCCTCCTCGGCGCTGCGGTCGTCAGCATCGCCGCGCTCCAGGAGTGGTCGACGGGCCTCGTGATCATCGGGCTGACCGTGCTCAACGCGGTGCTCGGCCTCAACCAGGAGGGCAAGGCCGCCGAGAGCGTCGCCGCGCTCCAGAAGATGCTTCTGATCCACGCGCACGCCCGGCGCGGCGGCGAGCGGGTGGACATCCCGGCCGAGGAGCTCGTGCCGGGCGACATCGTCACGTTCGAGGCCGGCGACAAGGTGCCCGCCGACGGCCGCCTGCTCGTCGCCGCGACGCTCGAGATCGAGGAGGCGGCGCTCACCGGGGAGAGCACCCCCGTCCTCAAGTCCGTCGAGCCGGTCGCGGGCGACGAGGTGCCGCTCGGCGACCGGATCGACATGGCGTACATGAACTCGACCGTGACCCGCGGGCGGGGCGAGATGGTCGTCACCGCGACGGGGATGTCGACCGAGGTCGGGCAGATCTCGGGGATGCTCGCGCAGGTCCAGCAGGAGAAGACGCCGCTCACGCGCCAGCTCGACCAGCTGACGGTGCTGATCACGATCATGGCCGCCGCGGCACTGGCGCTCGTCGTCGTGCTGGGCCTCGTCCACGGCGACGACTTCGACGAGCTGTTCGTGATCGGGATCAGCCTCGCGATCGCCGCCATCCCCACCGGCCTGCCTGCCGTCGTGACGACGATGCTCTCGCTCGGGACGCAGGCGCTCGCGGCGAAGGGCGCGATCGTGAAGCGGCTCCGCTCGGTCGAGACGCTCGGCTCGACGTCGGCGATCTGCTCGGACAAGACGGGCACGCTGACGCTCAACCAGATGACCGCGCGGGAGCTCGTCGTCGTCGGCCGCCGCTACGCCGTCGAGGGCGAGGGCTACGCGACGGAGGGGCGGATCCTCCGCGTCGCGGGCGAGAGCGAGACGGCGCTCGACGCGTTCCTCCTGCCGATGGCGCTCGCGAACGACGCGGCGGTGCGGGACGGCGAGATCGTCGGCGACCCGACCGAGGCGGCGCTCGTCGTCCTCGCGGCGAAGGGCGGGCTCGACGTCGACGAGCTGCGGCGCCTCCACCCGCGGGTGGGGGAGGTGCCGTTCGACTCGGAGTACAAGTTCATGGCGACCTTCCACGAGCTGGAGGAGGACGGCCGGAAGGTCGTCCGCTGCTTCGTCAAGGGCGCGCCCGACGTCCTCCTCGCGCGCTCGTCGCACGTCCGCGACGCGGCGGGGGACGCCGTGTCCGTCGACGGCGGCCGCGACCGGGTGCTCGCGGAGAACGACCGCCTGGC
>DASTKY010000253.1:0-2931 GCA_035715495.1 Gaiella sp.
GACGTCGGCGAGGTCGGCGCCGATGCCGACGTGCCCCTCGCCGGGCAGCGACGCGGCGAGGCTGCGCGCCTCGTCCTCCTGCAGGTCGAGCGCGGCGACCCGCGCGCCCGCGGCGGCGAACGCCTGCGCGACCGCCGACCCGATCCCGCCCACCGCCCCGGTCACGAGGACGCCGTTCCCGGCGAGCCCTTCGCCGAGCCGCGGCGTCTCCGCCCCCGGGGCGCTCACGGGTGCGCCGGGACCCGGTATGCCTCGATGTAGTCGGCGTCGAGCTCCCAGCCGAGCCCGGGCGCGGTCGGCAGGGCGATGTGCCCGTCGACGATCGGCGGGCGGTTCGAGACGAGGTTCCACCAGATCGGGTCGCGCGCCTCGCTGAACACCTCGAGAAAGGTCCCGTGGGGGATGGACGCGAGGAGGTGCGCCGCGATCTGGGGCTCCTCGTGGTGGGCCATGGAGACGTCGAACGCGACCGCGGCCGCCGCGACGCGGCGCCACTCCGTGATCCCGCCCGACCAGGAGGAGTCGAAGTTGCAGAAGTCGATCGCGCCCTCCACCATCAGGTCGCGGCACCCGCCGGCCGAGAACTCGCTCTGGCCCGCGCACACCCGGACGCCCGCGCCGTAGCGCACGTCGCGCATCGCGCGGCGGTCGTTCGACCACCGGCACGGCTCCTCGAACCAGTGGAGGTCGCAGTCCTCGACGAGCCGCGCGAACCGGATCGCGTCGGCCGGCGTCCAGGCCTGGTTCGCGTCGGCGCAGAGGACGAAGTCCGGCCCGGCGGCGGCGCGCGCGGTCCTGAACCGCTCCGCGTCCTCCTCGGGCGTCCGGCCCCCGACCTTGAACTTCATGCCGGCGAGACCGCGCTCGCGGAGCTCCGTGACCTCCTCCGCGACGTCGCGGACGCCGTAGTAGCCGCCGATCGTGATCACCGGGAGGGTGTCGCGGTACCCGCCCCACAGCCGGTGGAGCGGCACGCCGAGGGCCTTGCCGATCGCGTCCCAGATCGCGGCGTCGACGCACGCCGTCGCGACGAGCCCCACCCGGCGGTCGCGGAGGATGTCGAACGTCGCCGGGCGGGCCAGCTCCCAGCAGCGCTCGACGCGGAACGCGTCCTCGCCGACGAGGCGCGGCGCGATCTCCGTCCGGATGATCGCGTCGATCTCGTGGAGCGCCGTGTCCTCGTCGCCGCAGTACGCCTCGCCGACGATCCCGTCCTCCGTCGTGATCCGGATGACCGTGGTCGAGCGGTGCGTCATCTTGTAGGCGCTGCCGTGGTACGTCTGCGTCAGCGGCACGCGGATCGGGATGGTCTCGATCTCCGCGATCGTGAGCGCGGCGGCCGGGGCGCGGTCAGGGACGTGCATGTCGACTTCGACCTCGGCCACGGATCCCCCGTCCCGACGATGGTAACGGTTCCAGCGCCCACTGTAGGCGAGCCTCGCCGAGGGTGTCAACACGGCGGCAGCCCACCCCGAAACCGTTCCCGCTAACGTTTCCCGGCGGCGGCTTAGAACCGGTACCGCTCGACGACGCTCTCGCGGACCTCGATCCCGAGCCCCGGGCCCGCGAGCGGCTCGACGAAGCCGTCACGCGCGGCGAGCGGCGCCTCGACGAGCTCGTGCTGCATCGGGTTCTCCTCGGGCTTCAGCTCGAAGACGAGCACGCGCGGCGTCGTCAGCGAGAGCGCCAGGCTCGCGGCGGAGACGATCGCGCTCGACCAGGCGTGGGCGTTGAACCAGAGGCTGGCCTCCTCGACGAGCTCGATCACCCGGCGCCCGCCCGTGATCCCCTCGGCGCGGCCGGGATCGAAGCCGATCACGTCGGCGGCGCCCGTCGCGACGAAGGCGCGGTAGCCCTCGACGTTCCACTCGCGCTCGCCCGACGCGACGAGCGTCGAGCACCGTGACCTGAGGCGGTGGAACGCCTCGACGTCCTCCGGCTCGAACGGCTCCTCGATCCAGGTGAGGCCGTGCTCCTCGAGCGCGTTCGTGAGCCGGATCGCGAACGACGTGTCCCACGTCAGGGTGTTGACGCCGCGGTCCCACATGAGCATCGGCTCGGGGCCGATGCGCTCGCGCAGGAGCCGGATCAGCTCCACGTCCCGCTCGAGCTCCGAGCCGAGCCTCGCGTCGCCGCGCTTCCCGAGGCCGAGCTTGCAGCCCTGGTAGCCCAGCTCCGAGACGAAGCGCGCGTGGCGGTCGGCCTCGTCCTCGAGGCTCGCCGCCCGCGGATGCGTGCTGGCGATCGCCGGGAGCCGCTCGTGGTGGGCTCCGCCGAGGAGCTGCACGACGGGGACGCCGAGGAGCCTCCCCTTGAGGTCCCACAGCGCGATGTCGATCGCGGAGAGCGCGAACGAGGAGATCCCCCCGCGGTTGCCGTACCACCAGGCGCGCCGCCTGCAGCTCCGCCAGATGGCGACGTTGTCGAGCGGGTCGCGCCCGACGACGAGCTCGTCGCCGATGCCCTGGATCATCGCCTCGGTCGCGCGGCACGCGTCCGGCCACGAGGTGACGGCCTCGCCCCAGCCGACCGTCCCGTCGTCCGCCTCGATGCGGCAGAGGGTCAGGTGACGGACCGCGCCGCTGTCGTTCGGCTCGGGGTAGCGCACGGAGACCGGCGTCACCGACCGGACGGCGGTCACACGCGCACCTCCTCGATGCCGAGCGCCTGGCACAGCACGGGGATCTCGACGTCGAGCCGGCCGCGCGCGAGGGCGTTGTGGTGGGTCGCGCCGGAGGCGATCCACCGCGCGCCCGCGTCGAAGGCGCTGCCCGAGTCGAAGCGGAACATCCCGTTCGGGCCGCCCATCGTGTCGTAGCGCGCCTCGACGATCTCCCCGGTCGCCCAGGCGAGCCGCCACGTGTCGCCGGCCGGCGAGAGCGACAGCGCCGTCGCGGGGCCCTGCTCGAGCCGGAACGAGAGCGACATGCC
>DASTKY010000254.1:0-3000 GCA_035715495.1 Gaiella sp.
CAGAGCGCGGGGAGCAGGAGGTGGCGGCGCGCGCGGGCGGCGTGCCCGCCGGCGGCCGTGTTCCCGGCCGCCCCGTCGACGCGCGCGCCCCCCTCCCACGCCGAGCCCGGCGGCCCGAGGGCGGCGTCGAGCGCGGCACGCTCGTCGCCCGTCGGCTCCGCGAGGGGGATCAGCTTCAGATCCATCGGAAGCCCGAATGCATCGCCGACGTTCTAGCGCACCGGCCAGGTGGACCTCGTCCATCCGCGGGGGGAAGCAGTAAGGAATTTGGCAAGACTGCGGGGAACCGCTAACCGAAACCGGCGCGGTTCGTTTCAGGAAGGGGAAGCTCCTTGGGGTCTCGTCTGCGCATCCATCACGCCGCTGCGGCCACCGTGCCGGTTCTCGGCCTGTGCCTGCTCCTCCTCCTGCTCCTGCCCGAGGAGGCACTCGCCGCGGGGATCCGTGACGGGCTCCGCGACGGGATCGACGGGATCGCCGCGGCCGACCCGCGCTGGCTGACCGTCACCGGGCTCCTCCTCGCCGGCTCGCTCGCCGGCAGCGCGCTGGCCTGGCGCGCGGCGCTCCGCGCCTGCGGCGCGCCGTGCGGCCGCGTCGACGCGGTCGCCCGCTACGGCGTCGGCTCGCTCGCGAACGCCGTCCTCCCGACGAGGATCGGAGGGGTCCTGCGGATCGCGCTCTTCTCGCGCCTCGTGCGCACCGAGGGCGCCGTCTGGACGACGGGCGGGGCCGCCGCGGCGGCCGGGCTCGCGCGGTCGCTGTGGCTCGGCGCGCTCGTCGCGCTCGCCTCGACGACCGGCCTCCTCCCCCTCTGGCCCGCCGCCGTCCTGCTCGGGCTCGGCCTGCTCGGGATCGCGGTGGCGCTCGTGGCCGCGCGGACGCGCTTCAAGGCGCGCGCCGCCCACGTCCTCGACGCCTTCCGCGCGCTGCGCGCCGTGCCACGCACCGCGGGCGTCGTGATCCTCTGCGTCGGCCTCGCCGTCGCCCTTCGCGTCGCGGCCGCCGCCGCGCTCGCCGCCGCGTTCGGCGTCGAGCGGCCCGTGGCGGCCGGGCTCCTCGCCGTCGCCGCGATCGAGGCGGTCGCGGTGCTGCCGGTCTCGATCGGCGGCGCGGGGATGGCCGGCGGCGCCGTCGCATTCGCCCTGGCGGCCCACGGGGCGGCCGCGGGAGTGCCTGTCTCGGCGGGTCTCGCCTTCGCCGCGGCGGAGACCGCCACTGCCGTCGCCGTCGGCGGCGTCGGTGGGCTCGCGCTCCTGCTCCCGCTCGTCGCCCGGTGGGCCCGCCAGGTGCCCGCCCCCGTGCCGGTCGCGGCCGAGGAGTAGTCCTCAGGCAGTCGCCTCGACGGGGTCCTGCACCCCGCTCGCAGCCTGCGCCCCGGCGGGCGCGAGCTTCTCGACCCGGATCGCGGCCGCCTTGAACTCGGCGGTCCCGGACTTGGGGTCGGTCGCGTCGATCGTGAGCAGGTTGACGTCGACCTCGTCCGGGAAGTGGAACGTCATGAACGCGAGCCCGGCGCGGAGCGCGGGGTCGATCCGCACCGGAGCCTCGACCGACCCGCGGCGGGACGAGACGCGGACGAGCTCGCCGTCCGTGAGCAGCAGCCGCGCCGCGTCCTCGGGCGAGAGATCGAGCGACTCGCCGCGGTGCAGCGGCGACCGGTAGAGCCCCGACTGCGCGCCCGTGTTGTAGGACTCGAGCCGGCGCCCCGTGGTCAGGCGGATCGGGTACTCGTCGTCGAGCGCCTCGAACGGGGGCTGCGCCTCGACGACGCTGAACGGGGCGCGCGGCCCCTCGACGGGCTCCGCCCAGAGCCGCTCGTGGAGGAACTGCGAGCCGGGGTGCTCCTCGTCGGGGCAGGGCCACTGGAGGCCGTCGAGCTCCTCGAGCCGGTCGTAGCGCATCCCTCCGTGCAGGGGTGACAGCGAGCGCAGCTCGTCCCACGCCTCCTCGGCGGTCGGGTGGCTCCAGTCGCGGCCGAGCCTGCGTGCGAGCTCCGCGAGGATCCACGTGTCGTCCCGTGCCTGACCGGGCGGCTCGAGCGCCTTGCGCACCCGCTGGACGCGGCGCTCGCTGTTCGTGACGGTGCCCTCCGCCTCGCACCAGGACGCGGTGCCGGGGAGCACGACGTCCGCCATCTCCGCCGTGCGGGTCATGACGATGTCCTGCACGACGAGGAGGTCGAGCTCGGAGAGCAGGCGGCGCGCCCGCGACACGTCCGCCTCGGACTGCGCGGGGTTCTCGCCGATCACGTAGAGCGTCCGCAGCTCGCCGCGCCCCATCGCGTCGAACATCTGCGTGAGGTGCCAGCCGTAGCGCGGGAGGATCGGAGCGTCCCACGCCGCCTCGAACCGTGCGCGCGCCCGGTCGTCGCGCTCGAGGTCCTGGAAGCCGGGCAGCTTGTTCGGGATCGCGCCCATGTCGCCCCCGCCCTGCACGTTGTTCTGGCCGCGCAACGGGTTGAGGCCCGAGCCGTACCGGCCGACATGGCCGCAGAGGAGCCCGAGGTTGATGAGCGCGAGGACGTTGTCGACGGCGTTGTGGTGCTCGGTGATCCCGAGCGTCCAGCAGATCATCGCGCGATCGGCGCGCGCGAACGCGTG
Source organism: Gaiella sp. (assembly GCA_035715495.1). Classification (GTDB taxonomy): domain Bacteria; phylum Actinomycetota; class Thermoleophilia; order Gaiellales; family Gaiellaceae; genus Gaiella. The sequence goes on from DASTKY010000254.1 coordinate 2,601, forward strand.
CGCCGTCTCGCGGATCACCTCCGCGGGAACGCCCGTCAGCCGCTCGCCCTCGACGAGCGTGAAGGGCTCGACGGAGGCCGCATAGGCCTCGAAGCCCTCGGTGGCGCGCTCGACGAAGACCGCGTTGTGGAGGCCCGCGTGGATGATCTCGCGGGCCATGGTGTTCGAGAGGGCGACGTCCGAGCCCACGTCGAGCCCGAGCCAGCGGTCGGCCCACTGCGCCGACGACGTGCGACGCGGGTCGACGACGTAGAGGCGCGCGCCGTTGCGCACGCCGGCCAGCAGGTGGTGGAAGAAGATCGGGTGCGTCTCGCGGGCGTTCGAGCCCCAGAGGAGGACGACGTCCGTCTCCTCGATCTCACGGTACGACGACGTGCCGCCGCCGGCTCCGAACACCGTC
>DASTKY010000255.1:0-3137 GCA_035715495.1 Gaiella sp.
ACGGTTCCCCCCAGGAGCCCCCTTTCCCTTGCCGTTGCGGGCTCTCGGCCGCGGTTGCCTCCCGGCCGGCAGAGCCGGCCTTCGGCCACGACCGAATTCGACCGACGGGCCGCCTAATCGGGCTTGCCGGCCATGGCCCAGACGGCGACGAGCGCCGCCGCGAGGACGAGCCACGCGATGACCATCGCGGCCTTCAGGAGGCCCTGGCCGCCACCCTTGTTCAGGCGACTGACGCCGATCCCGCCGAGGATCAGCGCGACGAGCGTGAGAAGCGCCCCCAGGTCGGCCACGATGAAGCCAATCCCGATCCATGTCGGGTCTTCGGGGAGGTCGTCGTAGATCGAGCGGGAGTAGATCCACTGGGCGCCGACGCGCATGACGACGTAACCGGGGAGCGCGACAGCGAGGAGCGTCCAGTAGCCGAGCCGCAGGAAGCGGACGTCGCCCCTCGCGTAGAGGATCGTGGTCGCGCCCGTCAGGAGACCGCCGACGAGGATCATCGCCCCGAAGACGTGGACGAACAGCGGGAAGTTCCAGCTGTCCGGCCGGACGGCCGCGAGGATGCTCGTCATGCCCCCGGCTTCCAGATCATGTCGATGACGATCAGGAGGACTGCAAGGCTCGCGACCGTGTGCAGGACAAGGCCTCGCTGCGTCCGGTTGATCTCCAGGAGCTCGGCGTTCGGGCCGGCCTGTCCTGCGGCTTCGAGCTCCTTCGCCTTGTCCATGCCCCGCTGGTACTCCTTGCCGGTTTGTCCGCCCAGCCCACCGGCGATGGCCCACAGCACGAGCGCCGCGATGATCCAGAAGTCCCAGATGTTGTACCCGCCGTACGAGAACGTGAGCCAGAGGCCGAAGACGATCGTCCCCACGGCGCCCGCTCCCGTCCCGATCGTCCCCACCTTGACGATCGGCGCCATTCTGATCGTCCCGTCAGCCGTGTCGGTTCGGCGCACGGCGACGATGAGCACCCAGAAGACGATCATGGCCGCGACGTACGCGAAGGCACTGAGGACGTGCAGCGCCAGGATCCACTGGTCGAAGCTCACGCGCGGATGATCCTATGACAATGGATGCCGTGGAGACAACGGCCCGTCACCTACGACTGCTGACCGAGACGATCGCCGCGGTCAACTCGTCGCTCGATCTGCAAGAGGTGCTCGAGCTCGTGGCGAGCAAGGTCGCTGACGCGCTCGGCACGGACGCGTGCTTCGTCTACCTCTACGACGAGCGCGCGGACGAGCTCGTCCTGCGCGCGACGCACGGCACGCGCGTCGAGGAGCTGACCCGGACGCCGCGCATGCGGCCGGGAGACGGCATCACGGGTGTTGCCGCCGCGGAGCGAGCGCCGGTGATGATCGCGACCCAGGCTCATCTCGACCCGCGCTTCAAGCAGTTCCCAAACCTGCCCGAGGACGAGTACGAATCGATCCTCGCCGTCCCCATCCTCGCACGCGAGACTCTCGAGGGAGCGCTCAACGTGCGGACGCGTGAGCCGCGTACCTTCACCGACGCGGAGATCGAGCTCCTCGTCGCGATCGCCTCCCAGGTGGCGCAGACCATCGAGCACGCGAAGCTCTACGAGCGTGCTCAACGGCGCGTGGCCGAGCTCGAGGCGCTCGCCCGCATCTCGGAAGCCGTGTCGGAGTCGCTCTACCTCGAGGAGTCGCTCGAGGCGATCGTGAAAACGACCATGGAGTCGCTGCACGCGACCGGGGCGGCGCTGGTGCTCGAGGACGGCAATATCGCCTGGCCCGAGGGACGGGCAGGTGCCTATGCCGTGCGCATGCCCCTGCGCTGGAAGCGGCGTCAGATCGGCGAGCTCGTCTGTGACCGCGACACGCCGTTCTCCGCCGACGACGAGGCGCTCCTCGAAGCGATTGCGCACCACGCAGCGGTCGCGCTGGAGCACGGCCGGGCCGTCATGCGCGGCGTCCTCGCCCAGGAGATCCACCACCGCGTCAAGAACAACCTGCAATCGGTCGCGTCGCTGCTCCGTCTGCAGGCGCGTGCCGAGAACGTCGACGCGCGCAAGTCGCTGAACGACTCGGTGAATCGGATCCTCGCGATCGCGGCCGTCCACGAGGTCCTCACCGAGCATCGCGAGGACGACGTCGACCTCGGTGAGCTCGTCGACCGGTTGCGGGCGATGCTCGTCCAGGGGCTCGTCGCGGGAAAGGACGTCTCCGCCGAGCTCGAGCCCGTCTCGCTCGCAGGTCATCGCGCGACCGCGCTCGCGCTCGTCTTCACCGAGCTCTTCCAGAACGCCCTCGAGCACGGCGGCGACCACGTCTCCATCGCGCTCGCACAGCACAACGGCGACGTGATCCTGCGGATCGCCGACGACGGAGCGGGGATCGAGGGTGACGGCGCCGGCACGGGTCTGTCCATCGTCCGCGCGCTCGTGCGCGACGAGCTCCGCGGTGAGCTCGCGCTCGAGAACGACGGCGGCCTGCGCGCCGAGGTGGTGTTCCCGGCGTGATGCGTGTCCTCGTGGCCGAGGACGAGACTCTGATCCGGCTCGACCTCAAGGGACTCCTCGAGGCCGCGGGCTACGAGGTCTGCGCCGAGGCCCGCGACGGGGAGGAGGCAGTCGAGCTCGCCCGCGAGACGGAGCCGGACGTCGCTCTCCTCGACGTGAAGATGCCGCGGCTCGACGGGATCGAGGCGGCGCGGCGGATCCTCGACGAGCGCCCGATCCCGATCGTGATGGTGACCGCCTACGGCGAGCGCGAGCTCGTGTCCCGCGCGGTCGAGGCCGGCGTCTTCGGCTACCTCGTGAAGCCGTTCCGCGAGAACGACCTGCTGCCCGCGATCGCGACCGCCACCGCTCGCCACGAGGAACTACGTGCGCTGCGCGAAGAGGCCGACTCGCTCGCCGAGGCTCTCGCCGCACGCAAGGCGATCGAGCGGGCGAAGGGGATCCTCATGCAGCGCGAAGGCCTCTCCGAGGAAGAGGCCTTCGCGAGACTTCGCAAGGCGAGTCAGATCTCGGGGCGCCCGCTCAAGGTCGTCGCAGAGGCGCTCCTCGCTACGCTCGGCGACGACGCGCCCGCCCGCTGAGGCTCAGGTCGAGAGCAGGCGCTCGTCCTCGCGGCGGCGGTACAGCCGCTGCCCGAGCCAGGCGGCGAGTGCGAG
>DASTKY010000256.1:0-2246 GCA_035715495.1 Gaiella sp.
CCGACCCGCAGGCGGGGCACTGCTTCGGCACGGGCTCGATCCGCCCGCAGTGGTGGCAGTGGAGCGCCTCGTCGCGGTGGAGCGTGAGCGCCACGTCGCAGAGCGGGCAGCGGCGCGAGACACCGCACGCACGGCAGTGGATCGCGGGCGCGACGCCGCGGCGGTTGAGGAGGAGGATCGCGCGTCCGCCGCGCTCGACGAGGCCGCCGAGTGCCTGGAGGAGCGGCGCCGAGAGCGGATACCCCGCCTCGTGCCGGAGGTCGACGAGCCGGACGGGCGGGAGCGAGGCGCCGATCCGCGCGGAGAGCGACGCCCGTGGGAGCCGCAGCCAGCTCTCGGGCCGCGGCGTCGCCGAGCCGTAGACCGCGACCGCGCCCTCGAGCGCCGCCCGCTTCGCGGCGACCGTGCGCGCGTCGTAGCGCGGATCGGACTCCTGCTTGTAGGCGGTGTCGTGCTCTTCGTCGACGACGATCAGGCCGACCCGGCGCATCGGCGCGAAGATCGCCGAGCGGGCGCCGACGACGATACGCGCCTCCCCGCGGGCGATGCGGTCGCGCTCGTCGCGTCGCTCCGCGTCGCCGAGCGACGAATGCAGGATCGCGACGCCGTCGCCGAACCGCTGCCGGAACCGTCCGACCGTCTGCGGCGCGAGCGCGATCTCGGGGACGAGCACGATCGTCCCCAGGCCGCGCTCGAGCGCGGCCGCACACGCCTGGAGGTACACCTCGGTCTTGCCGCTGCCGGTCGGCCCGTCGAGAAGGACGTGCTCGCCGACGCCCTCGTCGAGCGCGGCCACGAGGCGGCCCACCGCCGCGCGCTGGTCGTCGGTGAGCGACGCCGGCTCGGGCTCTCCGCCGAGCGCCTCGCGGGCCGCCGGCGAGGGGCGCTCGCTGCGCGGCGCGCGCCGCAGCGGCGCGACGAGCTCGAGCGCGCGCGCGGGCGTCGAGCCGTAGTAGTCGGCGAGCCAGAGCGCGAGGTCGACGAGCGTCGCCGGGATCTCGTCCAGGAGGCGTCCGGCCGCGACCGGGTCGACCCCCTCGGGCGCCTCCACGCCCACGTCGGCGACGACGCCCCTGGTCGAGCGGCGGCCGAACGTGACGGAGAGGACGCTGCCCTTCGCGATGCCGTCCGCCACCTCGTACGTGAACGGGCGGGCCAGCGTGCGGGTCGTGACGAGCGGGTAGACGGACGCGAGGGGCACCCGGCGAGCGTAGCCCCGGTTCCGGCCGGGCGACTCGGCGCTAGACTCGCGGCATGGCCGGCCACGGGCATTCGATCGACGAGTACCTCGAGGTCATCTACTTCCTCGCCTTCCCGATCGGCGAGTACCGCCCCGCCGGCGAGAGCGCGATCGCGTCGCGCGTCGCCGAGATGCTCGGCGTCTCGCGCGCGTCGGCCGGGGAGATGCTGAAGCGCCTCGAGGCCGAGGGCCTCGTCGAGCGCGGCGAGCAGAAGGAGGCGATCCTCACTCCTGCGGGCATCGAGCGCGCGGAGCGCGTCGTGCGGAAGCACCGGATCATCGAGCGGTTCCTGACGGACTTCATGGGCTACACGGCGTCGGAGTCGCACGTCCACGCCGACGAGCTCGGCGACACCTTCACCGACGAGATGATCGACCGCATGTACGAGCGCCTCGGGCAGCCCGACCGCTGTCCCCACGGCTGGCCGATCGAGACCGAGGTCGAGCAGAGCGAGAACGCGGGCCTCGTCGCGCTCGCCGAGCTCGAGCCGGGCCAGAGCGGCGAGATCGTGCGTCTGGCCGAGCACGACGGCGACCTCCTCCACTGGTTCTACGACGAGGGGTACGTGCCGGGCTCGCAGGTGGAGCTCCGGGCGGCGCAGCCGGCCGCCGGGCAGCTCAAGGTGGTCCTCGACTCGAGCGAGCGCGCGATCGGCGAGAAGGCGGCGCAGGGCCTGTACGTCCGGCTTGCCGCCTGACTTACACGCGCTTTACGCTGTCCACATCACCGGCGCACAGCCTCGTGCTCGACTCCGCGGCGAACCCGTGACGAAGGAGACCCCGACGTGACCAGGATCCTCACCGCCACCGCCCTGCTCGCCGCCTGCGTCTCGCTCGCGCTCGGCGCCACGACGGCCTCCGCCGCGGACAAGCCGTCGCTCGTCGACCAGGTCGCCGCGCGGCTCGGTGTCACGCCCGAGCAGCTGCGCGCCGCGTTCAAGGCGGCGCTCACCGCGCGCGTCGACGCCGCGGTGGCCGCGGGCAAGCTGACCCCGGAGCAGGCCGC
>DASTKY010000257.1:0-7085 GCA_035715495.1 Gaiella sp.
CGCGATCGCCTCCCAGAGGCGGTCGAACGCCTCGTCGCCCCCGAGCTCCGGGAAGACGAGCCCGGCCCAGCCGGGCGACGGGGCCGGTGCGACGCACCAGTTGGTCGTCCCCCGGTTGACGACGTCGCCCGTGTTCGGGAGGTACGGCAGGATGTCGCGGCCCGCCCGGGCGGGGTCGATCCCGTCGAGCGCGTCCGGCGACGCCGGCCCGTTGAGCGCGATCCGCGCCGCACGCTCGTCCGAGAGCCACTCGAGGCGCTCCGTCATCCACGGTGGGATGTAGTCGAGCGTCTCGGCCTCGGCGTGGAGCAGCCGCTCGCGCTTGAGCCACGGATCGAAGATCGTCACGTCGACCCACTTGGCGCCGCGCTCGTACGCCGCGCGCGTCACCTCGCGCGTCAGCGCCTCCTTGCCGACGTAGGTCGTGACGCCGACGATCTGGCCGGGCTGGACGTTCGCGCCGTAGCCCACGATCAGGTCGGCGAGGCGGCGCGTGAGCTCGGCGTGCTCCGGCACGCGCGGGAGGGTAGCGGCGCGACAATGCCGCCGTGCGCCTGAACGCCTACCTCGCCCGCGCCGGCGTCGCCTCCCGCCGCGGGGCCGACGAGCTGATCAAGGCGGGGCGGGTCACGGTCAACGGCGCGCCCGGCGAGCTGAACACGTTCGTCCAGGCGACCGACGCCGTGCTCGTCGACGGCCGCGAGGTCGGTCGGCAGGCGCTGCGCCACGTGCTGCTCAACAAGCCGCGCGGGACGATCACGACCGCGCGCGACCCGGGCGGGCGGCCGACCGTGGTCGACCTCGTCAAGGGCGACGTCAGGGTCGTGCCGGTCGGCCGGCTCGACCGCGACACGACGGGCGTCCTCCTGCTCACGAACGACGGGCCGCTCGCCCACCGGCTGGCGCACCCGCGGTACGGGATCGAGAAGACCTACGTCGCCGACGTGCGGGGCGAGCCGAGCGACGAGGCGCTCGCGCGGCTCGCGGCCGGCGTCGAGCTCGAGGACGGCCCGACCGCGCCGGCCGGGGTCCGGCGACTCGGCCCGTCGCAGGTGGAGCTCGTGCTGCACGAGGGCCGGAACCGGCAGGTGCGGCGCATGCTCGAGGCGGTCGGGCACCCCGTCGAGCGGCTGCGGCGCTCGCGGTACGCGGGGCTCGGCCCCGGCCGGCTCAAGCCCGGCGACTGGCGCGAGCTGACGCGCGACGAGGTGCGCCGCCTCCGGCGCTCGGTCGGGCTCGACGCGGGCCGGAGCGGCGGGCCTAGCGGCCGCGGGAGACGTTGAGCCGCACGGTCGAGCCCTGCTGGGCCTGACCGCCGACGGGGTTCTGGGCGACGACCGTGCCGGCGGGCTCGTCCGAGGGGACCTCGACGACGTTCGCCTCGAGCTGGGCCGACGAGAGGGCGGCCTGCGCCTCGCCGCGCGTCATGCCGACGACGTTCGGGACGTCGACCTGGCCGGTGCCCTTCGAGACCTGGATCGTGACCGTGTCGCCCTCGGCCGCCTGCGCGCCCGCCGCCGGGCTCTGCGAGACGACGGTGCCGGGCTCGCGGTCGGAGAACACCTCCTCGGTCTCGACCTCGAAGCCCGCGCTCACGAGCCGGTCGCGCCCCTCGGCCTCGCCCAGGCCGACCGCGTTCGGCACGGCCGTGGTGCCCGTGCCGCTCGAGACGCGGATCGTCACCGTCGAGCCCTCGTCGACCTCGGTGCCGGCGCCCGGGCTCTGCGCGAAGACGCGACCCTCGGGCTGGTCGCTCTGCTCGGTCACGACGTCCGAGTCGAGGTCGGCCTCGTCGAGGCGGGCGAGCGCGTCGTCGACCGTTCGGCCCTCGAGCGAGGGCACGGTGGTCTGCGAGCCCTCGGTGAAGTACCAGACGGCCGCGCCGGCGGCGAGCAGCAGGAGCAGGATCCCGACCACGATCGCGACGGTGGTGCCGGTGGAGCGCCGCCGCTGGCTCTGACGGACCGTGTCCGTCTCGATCGCCCCGTCCTCGCGGTGCCTGATGGTCTGGCGCTCGTAGACGACCTCCTCCTCGAACTCCGAGGTGCCGGGGGGCGGCGGCGCCGGCGCGGGCACGTCGCGTTGGACCTCGACGCGCTCGTACGTCGTGTCGTCCGGCGTCACCCAGTGTTCCGGCTCGCGGCGGATCTCGGTCTCGTCGTCGTCCCGTGCCATCCTCGCTCCCTCCTTGTGCCCGGCACCGTACCCGGCTACCCGGGCCGCACGAACCCCATCCGCTCGTACATCGCCTCGAGCGTGGGCGCCGCGGCGGCCGCCGCCTTCGCGGCGCCGACCGCGAGGAGGCGCAGCAGCTCCGGCTCGTCCGCCCGCAGCTCGAGGTACCGCTCGCGGACGGGCTCGACGACCGCGACGACCGCCTCGCCCACGTCCGTCTTCAGGTCGCCGTAGCCCTTGCCCTCGTAGGCGGCCTCGACCTGCTCCGGCGTCCGCGCGGTGGTCACCGCGAGGATGTCGACGAGGTTCGAGACGCCCGGCTTGTCGGCGGCCCGCCGGATCTCCCGTCCGGAGTCGGTGACGGCCGTCTTGAACTTCCTGCGGACCGTGTCCGGGTCGTCGAGCAGCTTCACGGTCCCCTGCTCGGTGCCGCCCGTCGTGGACATCTTCCGCGTCGGCTCCTGGAGGTCCATGATCCGCGCGCCCACCTCGGGGTAGATCCCCTCGGGGACGACGAACGTCTCGCCGAACCGCGTGTTGAAGCGGATCGCGACGTCGCGGGAGAGCTCGAGGTGCTGTCGCTGGTCGTCGCCGATCGGCACGCGATCGGTGCGGTAGAGGAGGATGTCGCCGGCCATGAGGACGGGGTAGGTGAAGAGCCCCGCGGAGACGAACTCGCGCGCCTCCGCCTTGTCCTTGAACTGCGTCATCCGCCCGAGCTGCCCGAAGCTCGTGACCGCCGACAGCAACCAGCTCGCCTCCGCGTGCGCCCGCACGTGGCTCTGCGCGAAGACGGTCGAGCGGTCGGCGTCGAGCCCGGTCGCGAGGAGCATCGCGAAGAGGTCGAGCGTGCGGTCGTGGAGGTCCTGCGGGTCGTAGTCGACCGTGATCGAGTGCAGGTCGACGATGCAGAAGAAGGCCTCGCCGAGCTCCTGCGTCTGCGCGTACTGGCGGAAGCCGCCGATGTAGTTGCCGAGGTGCTTGTCGCCCGTCGGCTGGATGCCCGAGAAGATCCTCATCCGTCGTGTCCTTTCGATCGCCGCGCGACCGAGGAGCTAGCCGAGCTTCGGGCCGCGCGCGGTGAGCAGGGGCGAGGACACGCGCCAGTAGAGCGACAGGCGGTGGAGCGCGGGCATCCGCCTGTTCTAGCGGTTTTGCGGGGGAGCGTCAAAGAGCGCCCGGATACACTCGCCGCATGGCCGTGACCGAGCCGTGGATCCCCTCCTCGTGGCGCTCGCTGCCCGCGCTGCAGCAGCCCGACTGGCCGGACCCTGCCGCGGTCGCGTCCGTCCGCGAGCGGCTGCAGCAGCTGCCGCCGCTCGTCTTCGCCGGCGAGGCGCGCGCGTTGCGGCGCGGGCTCGGCGAGGCGGTCGAAGGCCGCGCCTTCCTGCTCCAGGCCGGCGACTGCGCGGAGTCGTTCCGCGACGTCTCGGCGGTCGCCATCCGCGAGCGCCTCAAGGTGCTCCTGCAGATGTCCGCGGTGCTCACGTACGGCGCGACGGTGCCGATCGTCAAGGTCGGCCGGATCGCGGGGCAGTTCACGAAGCCGCGGACGTCGCTCACCGAGCGCGTCGACGGCGTCGACCTCCCGTCGTTCCGCGGCCACGCGATCCACTCGGACGCGCCGACCGCCGAGGCGCGCGTCCCGGACCCGGAGCGGATGCTGCAGGCGTACTACCAGGCCGTCTCGACGCTCAACCTCCTGCGCGCCTTCACGAAGGGCGGCTTCGCCGACCTGACCCAGGTGCACACCTGGAACCAGGAGTTCGTCACGAGCTCGCTCGAGGGGCGCCGGTACGAGGTGATCGCGAACGAGATCGGACGCGCGCTCCGGTTCATGCAGGCGATCGGGATCGACCTCGGCGACGAGCACACGATCCACCAGGTCGACGTCTGGACGAGCCACGAGGCGCTGCTCCTCGACTACGAGGAGCCGCTCGTGCGGCGCGACTCGACGACCGGCGACTGGTATGCCTGCTCGGCGCACTTCCTCTGGGTGGGCGAGCGCACGCGCCAGCTCGACGGCGCGCACGTCGCCTTCCTCGCCGGGGTCGAGAACCCGGTGGGGGTGAAGATCGGCCCGACCGCCACGCCAGAGGAGGTCGTCGGCCTCTGCGAGCGGCTCAACCCGGACCGCGTCCCCGGCCGCCTGACGCTCGTCACCCGGTTCGGCGCAGGGCGGGTGCGCGAGGCGCTGCCCCCGCTCGCCCGGGCGATCCGCGAGACGGGGATGCCCGTGCTCTGGGTCTGCGACCCGATGCACGCGAACACGTTCGTCGCGCCCTCGGGCCACAAGACGCGGCGCTTCGACGACGTCCTCGGGGAGATCGAAGGCTTCTTCGCCGCCCACCGCGAGGTCGGGACGTGGCCCGGCGGCGTCCACCTCGAGATCACCGGCGAGGACGTGACCGAGTGCCTCGGGGGCTCCGAGGAGGTCCTCGAGGAGCAGCTCGACCACCGTTACGAGACCCTCTGCGACCCGCGGCTGAACGCCCGCCAGTCGCTCGACCTCGCCTTCCGCGTGGCCGAGCTGATGCGCGGCGCCTGAGCGCGGCACGGCAGGCGACGTGACGATCGGGCGACTCGCGGTCGTCGGGACCGGGCTGATCGGCGCCTCGGTCGCGCTCGCCGCCCGCCGCGCGGGCGTCGCCTCGGTCGCGGGCTGGGACCCCGACGCCGAGTTCCTCGCCGTGGCCGCCGAGCGCGGGGCGGTCGACGCCGCCGCGACGCTCGACGACGCGCTGGCCGGCGCCGAGCTCGTCGTGGTCGCGGCGCCCGTCGGCGAGCTGCCCGACGTCGTGCGCGGCGTCCTCGCGCGGGCACCCGAAGCGAGCACCGTCACGGACGTCGGCTCGACCAAGCAGCCCGTGTGCGCCGCGGCGGGGTCGGACCCGCGCTTCGTCGGCGGCCATCCGATCTGCGGCGCCGAGACCCGCGGCCCCGGGCGGGCGAGCGCGGAGCTCTTCGACGGCGCCACCTGGTTCCTGACGCCGACGGCGGCGACCGCTCCCGAGCGGCTGCGGCTCGTCCACGGGCTCGTCGGCTCGCTCGGCGCGCGCCCGGTGGCGATCGGCCCCGAGGCCCACGACCGGCTCGTCGCGGTGACGAGCCATCTCCCGCACGTCCTCGCGAACGTCCTGCTCAACCAGGCCGGGTCGGGGCGGATCGACGGGCACGACCCGCTGCAGGCGGCGGGCGGCTCGCTGCGCGACATGACGCGGATCGGCGGCGCGAACCCGCGGATCTGGGTCGACATCTTCCTCGACAACCGCGAGGCCCTCGCGGCCGCGCTCGCCGAGCAGCGTCGCGCGCTCGAGCGCGTCGAGCAGGCGCTCGCGGCGGGCGACGCCGGGTTCCTCGCCCGCTGGATCGGCGAGGCGAGCGGGCACCGGCGCCGGCTCCTCGCGACGGCGTTCGCCGACCCGGGAACGCTCCACCGGCTGCGGATCCACGTCTCCGACCGCCCGGGCGTGCTCGCGGGGATCTTCCAGGCGCTCGGCGCCGAGCGCATCAACGTCGAGGACTTCGAGTTCGACCACGTCTCCGTCGAGCGCGGCGGGACGCTGACGATGCTCGTCTCGGGCGAGGGCGAGGCCGAGCGCGCGACGGCCCTCCTCGAGCAGCAGGGCTACGGCGTCGTCGCCTCGCCGGTGATCGACGAGTGAGCGGCTCGCTCCTCGTCGAGCCCGTGCCGCGGCTCGTCGGCCACCTCGCGGTTCCCGGCGACAAGTCGATCTCGCACCGCTCCGTCCTGATCGGCGCCCTCTGCGACGGTGAGACGCGCATCTCCGGCTTCGGGCGCTCGGCCGACACGGAGGCGACGATCCGCGCCGTCCGGGCGCTCGGCGTCGAGGTCTACGAGCACGGCGTCGAGACGCGGCGCGTCTTCGGCACGGGCCTGACGGGGCTCGAGGCGCCCGCGGCGGCGATCGACTGCGGCAACGCGGGCACGCTCGTCCGCCTGATCGCGGGGATCCTCGCGGGGCAGAACGGGCAGGGGTTCGAGCTCACGGGTGACGAGTCGCTCTCCGCGCGGCCGATGGGGCGGATCGCGGAGCCGCTCGCGCGGATGGGCGCCGGCGTCGAGACCGCCGACGGGCGCCTGCCGATGGGCATCCAGGGGCGTCCGCTACGGGGGATCGACTACGTCCTGCCGGTCGCGAGCGCGCAGGTCAAGTCGGCGATCCTCCTCGCGGGCCTCTTCGCGGAGGGCGAGACGACGGTCGTCGAGCCGGCCCCGACGCGCGACCACACCGAGCGGATGCTCACCGCGGCCGGCGCGAGCGTCGTCACGCGCGCGACGAGCGTCACGGTGTCGCCCGCGGAGCGCCTCCGACTCGGGGAGGTGGAGGTGCCGGGCGACTTCTCCTCCGCCGCGCCCTTCGTCGTCGCGGCGACGCTCGTCCCGGGCTCGGAGCTCCACGTGCACGGCGTCAACCTGAACCCGCGGCGCACGGGGCTCCTCGAGATCCTCGAGCGCATGGGCGCGCGCGTCACCGTCTACAACCGCCGCGCGATCGGCGGGGAGCCGGCGGGCGACCTCGAGATCACCTCGGCGCCGCTCGTGGGGACGACGGTCGAGGGGCACGAGGTGCCGCTCGCGATCGACGAGCTGCCGCTCGTCGCGCTCGCCGCCGCCTGCGCGCGCGGCGAGACGGTGATCCGTGGCGCCGCCGAGCTGCGGGCGAAGGAGACGGACCGCATCGAGGCGACCGTCGACGCGCTGCGCGCGCTCGGCGTCCGCGCGCGGGCGCGCGAGGACGGCCTCACGGTGACCGGGGTCCCCGCCCGGCCGCGCGGCGGCCGCATCGCGAGCCGCGGCGACCACCGCCTCGCGATGCTCGGCGCCGTGGCGGGGCTCGCCTCGCGCGAAGGGGTGCGGATCGAGGACGCGGAGGCGGTCTCCGTCA
>DASTKY010000258.1:0-3953 GCA_035715495.1 Gaiella sp.
CCGGCCATGGCGAGCACTTCGTCGAGCGCGCGCGGGTCCAGCGACTCAGGCATGCGCACCGGCCGCGCGCTCGAGTGCGGACACAAGCTCCTCGATCCGGATCGGCTTGGAGACGTAGTCGTCCATCCCGGCGGCGAGGCACTCGTCGCGGTCCTCGGCCATCGCGTTAGCGGTCATGGCGACGATGCGCGGACCGTCGGCGGCGTGGCGGGCACGGATCTCGCGCGTGGCCTCGAGGCCGTCCATCTCCGGCATCTGCACGTCCATCAGCACGAGGTCGTAGCCACCGCGCTCGACGGCATCGACCGCCTCGACGCCGTTGCCGGCCACGTCGGCCGTGTAGCCGAGGCCGCGCAGTAGCCGCACGGCGAGCATCTGGTTGACCGAGTTGTCCTCGGCGAGCAGGATCCGCAGTGGTAGCCGCTCGCCCATCTCCGGATCGAGCTCCGGCGCGCCTCGGGCCGCCGTCGCGCGATCCTCCCGCCCCGTAACGGCCGTGACGAGGATGGCGTGCAGGCGCGCGGGCTTGATCGGCCTGGTCAGCCGGCCGCCGCCGCCCATCGCCGAGACCATCACTACAGCACCCGCCGCGACGCGCTCGCGCAAGGCCGCGTCGAGCCCGTCCGCGGCGGCGAGCTCGGCGTCCAACACCGCGACGTCGAGCCGTTCCGCCTCGCGCAGATGCGCGCGCACCTCGGCGGGATCGCCCGCCGAACGGACCTCCAGTCCCCAGTCTCGTGCGATCGAGGCGACGAGCTCCCGCGACGTCTCGTGCCGCAGCGCGACGAGCAGCGCTTTCCCGGCGAGCTCGGCCTGCCGGCCGGCGGGTACGGCGGGGCCGTCTCCCTCCGCCGCGGGGACGGCGTCGATCGTGAAGCGGAAGACGCTGCCCTCGCCCGCGACGCCGGAGCTCTCGACCCACATCGTGCCGCCCATCAGCTCGGCAAGCCGCTTGGAGATCGCCAGGCCGAGGCCGGTGCCGCCATAGCGGCGCGTCGTCGACGCGTCGACCTGCGAGAACGACCGGAACAGCCGGTCCGCCCGCTCCGGCGGAATGCCGATGCCCGTGTCGCGGACGGACAACTGCAGGCGGTCGCCGCCGGCGCGCCCGACATCGAGGACGATCTCGCCCCGCTCGGTGAACTTGAGCGCGTTGTTGAAGAGGTTGAGCAGGATCTGGCGCAGGCGGGTGACGTCGCCACGCACGCCGTCCGGGACGTCCGGTCCGAACCGGTAGGCGAGGTCGATCCCTTTCGCCGCGGCCAGCGGCGCCATCAGGTCCAGCACTGCCTCGGTGCATTCGCGCAACGAGAACGGCGTCACCTCGAGCTCCATCATCCCGGCCTCGATCTTCGAGAAGTCGAGGATGTCGTTGATGATCCCCAGCAGCGCGTCGCCGCTCGAGCGGATGATCTCCGTGAACTCGCGCTGCTCGTCGTTGAGCCCTGTCTGCCTGAGCAGCCCGCTCATGCCGATGATCGCGTTCATCGGCGTCCGGATCTCGTGGCTCATCGTCGCCAGGAACGCGCCCTTCGCGGCGTTCGCCGCGTCCGCGGCGGCCCGCGCCTCCTGCGCCGCCGCGTACAGGCGCGCGTTGTCGAGCGCGATCGAGGCGATCTGCGCGAAGCGCTGCAGGCGCTCCACATCCGAGGCCTCGAAGGATCTGTCGTCGGCACGGTCGCGAGCGACGCCGAGGGCCCCGATGACGTCCGTGCCCGACGAGAGCGGGACCGCCACGAGGGCCCGGATCCGGTCGGGCGGGATCGTGTCGGCGCGCGACTCCCACGCGTCATAGTCCGCGACGACGAGCGGCTGCCCCGTGGACGAGACGCGCCCGGCGAGGCCCTCGCCAGGCGTCAGCCGGCGGCCCAGATCTTCCTCGAACACGCCGATCGCCACGCGGCGCTCGATCTGCTGCTCGCCCGGCGGGCGCACGTAGATGTAACCGTGGCCGGAGCTGAGCAGCTCCGCCGCCCGCTCGAGGAGCTCCTGCAGGAGCTCCTCGACCTCGAGCCGGTGCATCACGCCGAGCGTGGTCTCGTGCAGCGCACCGAGCTCGGCGTTCTGGACGCGCAACTCCTCCGTGCGGTCGGCCACGCGCTGCTCGAGACCCTCGAGGGTCTCTCGTAGGCGCGATGTCATGGTGTTGAACGCGACCGCGAGCGTGCCGACCTCGTCGCGCGTCGTCACGGGAGCTTCGCGCGTCAGGTCGCCGCCGGCGACGGCGCTCGCGGTCTCGGTGATCGCGAGGATCGGGCGGGCGATGCGGCGCGACGCGACGTAGATGCCGATCCCGAGGAGCGCGGCGACGGCCAGACCGATCGCGGCGAGCGTCAGCGCCAGTCGCCGGGCGGGCGCGAACGCGGCGTTCTGGCTCTGCTCGGCGACCAGCACGGCGCCGATCTCGTCGACGAAGTCGTAGACGCCGATCACGGGCACGCCGGCGTAGCTCTCGTAGAGCCCCTGGCCCTGCTGCTTGCGCAGGCCGTGGACGATCGCCTCCGAGGAGACGCCGCGCGCGTAGCCGCCGGTGCTCAGGCGGGAGTGGACGAAGCGGCCGTCTTCGCCGACGAGGTAAGACTGCCCGGTCGGGCCGAGGCCGGCTGCGGGGAGGACGATGCGGTCCAGCCGCTCCAGGTTCAGGTTGGCGGCGACGACGCCGATCCGCTGCCCGTCGACGTCGAACAGCGGCGTGGACACAATGATCGTCGGCTTCGCCGTCAGCGGGGACGGCGCGACGGGGTGGACGTAGGTGTTCGAGGCGCCGCGGGCGAAGTACTCCTCGCTCTTCTGGTCGCGGCGCTCGTGGTCTGGGACCGTCGAGACCACGACGCGGCCGTCGAGGTCGAGGACGAGCAGCTCCTGCGCGTCGGCCGTCTGACCGACGACGTACTTGAGCACGGACCGGACGCCGGCGCGAGCCGAAGCGAGGCGCGGGTCGCCCGGGTCGCCCGTGAGCGACTGTTTGGCGTCCCGTCCGAGGTCGCTCGAGATCCCGGACTGGAACCCTCCGAGCAGGCCGGCGACGAAGACGACGTTGCGACGCTGCTCGTCGAGCCAGCGGTCGATCGAGTCGGCCTTCAACTGCTCGGCGGCGCTCAAGCGGTCGAATACGGTCGTCTCCAGCGAGTCTCGTGCCCGCAGGTAGGAGACCGCGCCGACGATGCCGACCATCAGCAGCGACAGGGCGAGAAACGTCAGCACGAGACGCGCCATCAGGCTCCGGCGTCTCGCGACCCCGCGGCTCATTGCACGTTCTGCTCGATTGTCGCGAGGTCGAACTCCGCAGCCTTGGCGGCGTAGTCCTTGCCGAAGAACTTCTCAGAGAGGCGTGCGAGCGTGCCGTCGGCGTGCCGCGCGGCCACGATCTCGTTGACCCGCTGGACGAACGCGCCGACGTCGAGCCCGGACTCCTTGTCGACGTAGCCCGTCTTGTTCGAGTAGTAGGCCGGCGTCGCGAGCTTGCGGAGCGCTGCGCCATCGGCGATCGCCCCATCGCCGACGGGCTCGGAGCACAGGAAGGCCGCGAGCCCGCCCTTGGCGGTCGCCTTGAGCCCGGGGACCTCCGTGTCGTAGGTGACGATCTTGGGGCTGTCGACCAGCTGCTCGGGCGGGGGCCCCGGAAGCTTGAGCGTGCCGCGCAAGTAGGACTCCATCGTGCAGCCCGCGCATGCCCCGACCTTCTTCCCGTCGAGGTCGGATGGCTCCTTGGCCTTGGAGGAGCGCGGGACGAAGAAGGGCGTGGGCGTCGAGTAGTAGGGCTGCGTTACGTACAGGACCTCCATGCGGCTGTACTCGATCGCTCCCGAGCCGTACGCGAGGTCCCAGCGGTCGCCCCAGTTGCCGCCGGTGACCTCCGTCCACGACGCCGTCACGAAGCACGGCTCCACTCCGAGCGCCTTCGCGACGAGCTTGCCGGTCTCGGCGTCGTAGCCGGACACCTCCGGGGCCGT
>DASTKY010000259.1:0-5309 GCA_035715495.1 Gaiella sp.
CTCGCCGGCGACGATCTCCGTGCGACGATCGTCCGACTTCCCGTAGATCGTCCTCACCTCGAGGAGCTCCTCGCGGATCAGCGCATCGATCCGGCCGGGGTCGCCGAGGATGGCCCGGAGCTCGGCGATGCGCTCCTGCAGATCGGCGAACTCGTCCTCGATCTCCTTGCGCGCGAGCCCGGTGAGGCGCGCGAGGCGGAGGTCGAGGATCGCCTGCGCCTGCTCCTCGGAGAGGTCGAACGACTCCATCAGGCCCGTGCGGGCCGAGTCGGTGTCGTCCGACCCGCGGATCAGGGCGATGACCGCGTCGAGGTTGTCGAGCGCGATCAGGTAGCCCTGGAGGATGTGCGCGCGCTTCTCCGCCTGGCGGAGCTCGTACTTCGAGCGGCGCGTGACGATCTCCCGCTGGTAGTCGAGGTAGTACCGGACGAGCTCGAGCAGCGAGAGCGTCCGCGGCACCCCGTCGACGAGCGCGACGGCGTTGTAGCCGAAGGTCGTCTGCAGGGCGGTGTGCTTGAAGAGCTTGTTGAGGACGACCTGCGGGATCGCGTCGCGCTTCAGCTCGACCTGGATCCGCATTCCCGTCTTGTCCGAGTGGTCGGCGAGGTCGGAGACCTCGGTGATCACCTTCTCGTTGACGAGGTCGGCGATCTTCTTGATGACGCCCGAGTCGCCGCCCTTCTTGACGCCGTAGGGCAGCTCGGTGACGACGATCGCGCTCTTGCCGCCCCGCAGCTCCTCGATGTGCGCGCGCGCGCGCATGACGACGCGCCCGCGGCCCGTGCGGTAGGCGTCACGGATGCCCGCCCGGCCGACGATGTAGGCGCCGGTCGGGAAGTCGGGGCCCTTCACGTGCTTCATCAGGTCCTCGACGTTCGTGTCGGGCTTGTCGATCAGCTGCACGACCGCGTCGATCGTCTCGCCGAGGTTGTGCGGCGGGATGTTCGTCGCCATCCCGACCGCGATCCCGGTCGAGCCGTTGACGAGCAGGTTCGGGAACCGCGAGGGAAGGGCGTCGGGCTGCTTCCGCGACTCGTCGTAGTTCGGGACGAAGTCGACGGTGTCCATGTCGATGTCCCGGAGCATCTCCGTGGCGAGGCGCTGCAGCCGGCACTCCGTGTACCGCTCGGCCGCCGGCGGGTCGTCGTCGATCGAGCCGAAGTTCCCCTGGCCGTCGACGAGCGGGTACCGCAGCGAGAAGGGCTGGGCCATCCGGACGAGGGCGTCGTAGATGGGCTGGTTGCCGTGCGGGTGGTACTTGCCCATGACCTCGCCGACGACGCGCGCCGACTTGACGTACGGCCGGTTGGGCTGGTTGCCCATCTCGTGCATCCCCCAGAGGACGCGCCGGTGGACGGGCTTGAGCCCGTCGCGGACGTCGGGCAGCGCGCGCCCGACGATGACGCTCATCGCGTAGTCGAGGTAGCTCGAGCGCATCTCCTGCTCGAGCTCGCGGGGCTCGATCCGGCCCGGCCCCAGGGGCTCGCCGACGACGTCAGACATCGAGGAAGCGCACCTCGGTGGCGTTCTGCTCGATGAACTCGCGGCGCGGCTCGACGGCGTCGCCCATCAGCATCGTGAAGACGGCGTCGGCAGCCGCGGCGTCCTCGATCTCGACGCGCAGCAGCATCCGGTTCGCCGGGTCCATCGTCGTCTCCCAGAGCTGCTCGGGATTCATCTCGCCGAGGCCCTTGAAGCGGCTGATCTGCATCCCGTCCTTCGCGAGCTCGAGCACGGCGCTCCGCAGCTCGCTGAACGTCGCGGCCGTCGCCGTCTTCTTGCCGTACGAGATCGTGAACGGCGGGAGCCCGACGACCTCGCGCGCCTTGCCGTAGGCGCGGCGGAGCGCGGCGTAGGCGGGATCGCCGAGCAGCGCGGCGGGGACGTCGACGAAGCTGGCCGAGCTCGTCTCGACCTCGATCACCTTGACGCGCGTCGACTCGGCGAGCGACTCGGCGACGCTCAGCTCGTAGCCGTTCGGGGGCATCGACGCGACGAGCTTCGCGAGCGCCTTCCCGTCCGGGGCATCGCCCTCGACGATCCGGTGCGAGACGACGAAGGCCGCCGCGGCGCCGTGGTCGGAGGCGAGCTTCGCCTGCCACGCCTCGACGTCGGCGAGCTCCCGCGTGAAGCGGTTCCAGCGCGCCTCGGTGAGCTGCAGGTCCTCGCCGGCGCGGTCGACGACCGTCATGTCCTTGATCCGCTCCCGCGCGAGCAGCTCCTCGAGCTGGTGGTCCTTCTCGAAGTACAGCTCCTGCGAGCCGAGCTTCACCTTGTAGAGCGGCGGCACCGCGATGTACACGTGGCCGCGCTCGAAGAGCTCCGGCATCGTGCGGTAGAGGAACGTGAGCACGAGGGTGCGGATGTGCGCGCCGTCCACGTCGGCGTCGGTCATCACGATGATCCGCCCGTAGCGGATGTTCTCGATCGTGAACTCGTCGCCGAAGCCGGTCCCGATCGCGGTGATCATCGCCTGGATCTCGTTGTTCGAGAGGACCTTGTTGATGCGGTTCTTCTCGCTGTTGATGATCTTCCCGCGCAGGGGCAGGATCGCCTGGTACGTACGGTCCCGCGCCTGCTTCGCCGAGCCGCCGGCGGAGTCGCCCTCGACGATGTAGAGCTCGCAGAGGTCGGCGTCCTTGAGCGAGCAGTCGGCGAGCTTGCCGGGCAGCGACGAGTTCTCGAGCGCGCTCTTGCGGCGCGTCAGCTCGCGGGCCTTGCGGGCCGCGGCGCGCGCGCGGGCGGCGGAGATCGCCTTCGTGATGATCTGGCGCGCCTCGGTCGGGTTCTCCTCCAGGAACTCCCCGAGCTTCTGGTTGACGACGCTCCGGACGAGGCCCTCCACCGGCGGGTTGCCGAGCTTGCCCTTCGTCTGGCCCTCGAACTGCGGGTTGCGGAGCTTCACCGAGATGACCGCGGCGAGGCCCTCGCGGACGTCCTCGCCCTCGAGGTTGTCCTCCTTCTCCTTGAGGAGGCCCTTCTCGCGCGCGTAGCGGTTGAGCGTCCCCGTCAGCGCCGACCGGAAGCCGGAGAGGTGCGTGCCGCCCTCGGCCGTGTTGATGTTGTTCGCGAACGAGAAGACGGACTCGACGTACGACGTGTTCCACTGGAGCGCGACCTCGACCTGGCCGTCGTCGTCGCCGTTCTCGCCCTCGAAGAAGACGACGTGCTTGTGCACGGGGTCCTTCCCCGAGTTGACGTGCGCGACGAAGTCGCTGATCCCGCCCTCGTAGTGGAACTCGTCGGTCTTGCCGCCCGGCCGCTCGTCGCGGAGGACGATCCGCAGCCCCCGCGTCAGGAACGCGGTCTCGCGGAGCCGCTGCACGAGCGTGGAGGCCGAGAACTCGATCTCGTCGAAGATCTCGCGGTCGGGCAGGAAGGAGATCGTCGTCCCGGTCTCCTTCGACTTCCCGGTGACCTCGACCTCGGTCTGCTGCACGCCCCGCGCGAACTCCTGACGATGGACCTTGCCGTCGCGGTGGACCTCGGCGACGAGCCACTCGGAGAGCGCGTTGACGATCGAGAGGCCGACGCCGTGGAGGCCGCCCGAGACCTTGTAGCCGTCCCCGCCGAACTTGCCGCCGGCGTGGAGCTTCGTGAGCACGACGGTCAGGGCCGACTGGCCCTGGTCCTCCATCGTGTCCACCGGGATCCCGGCGCCCGCGTCGCGAACGGTGACCGAGTCGTCGGGATGGATCGTCACCTCGACGAGCTCGTTGCGGCCCGCGAGGGCCTCGTCGACGGCGTTGTCGACGAGCTCGTAGACCAGGTGATGGAGGCCTCGCGAGCCGGTCGAGCCGATGTACATCCCCGGCCGCAGCCGGACGGGCTCGAGGCCCTCGAGAACGGTGATGTCCTTGCCGGTGTAGGCGGTCTCTGTCATGTGCCCCTGAAAAGATAAAATCCCTGCAAAACGATGGTTTTGCGGGTCGAGTGAAGTATATCAGACGACACGGTCGTCGCGGGCCGCGGCGAGGCTCGCGACGGCCGCGCGGCGCACCGCCTCGCGGAGCTCCGGATCGTCGATCGGCTCGCTCACCGACGCCGCCCAGCGCTCCTCCTCGGGCTCGGGCGGCGGGAGGGCGTACGGCGGGCGCTCGACGGCGCCGGGCGACGGGACCGGGCCGGGCGCGAACCGCAGCGGCGGCGTCTCCGCGTCCGCGAGGTGCTCGGAGAGCCGTGCACGGATCTCGACCTCCATCCGGCCGAGCTCGAACGCCCAGGTGGAGGAGACGCACGTGACGTGGAGCGTGCCGTCGCGCCCGACGCGCTGCGGCCACGCGGAGCGGGCGACCGCGTCCCCGACCGCCGCCGGCCACACCCGCGTCACCTCGGCGAGGACGCCGGCGTCGGGGACGCCCGCGCCGCGCAGCGCCCGCCGCACCGTGCCGTCGAGGCGCTCCATCACGCCTCTCGCACGGTGCCGGGGGTCACCGCGAGCAGCTGCGCGGGCGCCAGCGGCAGCGCCTCGGCGCCGGTCGCGGTGACGAGGGTCTGGCCGGTCGTCCCGAGCCGGGCGCTGAGGAGCCGCCGCCGGTCCGCGTCGAGCTCCGAGAGCGCGTCGTCGAGCAGCAGGAGCGGCGGGACGCCGACCTGGTCGGTGAGGAGCTCCGCCTCGGCGAGGAGGAGCGAGAGCACCGCGAGGCGCTGCTCGCCCTGCGAGCCGAAGGTGCGGAGGTCGCGCTCGCCGGCGATGAGCCGGATCTCGTCCAGGTGCGGCCCGAGCCCGGTCGTCCCGCGCTCGAGGTCGCGCGAGAGGCGCGCCTCGAGGTCCTCGCGGGTCGGCGGCTCCGCGTCGTAGCCGAGCGCGGCGTCCTCGAGGCCGAGCTCGCCCGCGCGTGCCTCGAACGACGGCCCGAGCAGCTCCAGGACGCGGCGGCGCGCGTCGACGAGCATCGCGCCGAGCGTCACCACCTGCTCCGTCCAGGGGGCCAGGGCGTCGGCGCCCGAGAGGCCGGCCCCGACGCGGCGCAGCGCCGCGTTCCGCTGCCCGACGGCGGACGCGTAGGCGGTCGGCAGGTCGGCGCGCGCCGGCAGGGCGCGCGTGAGGACGCGGTCGAAGTAGGCGCGGCGCGCGGCGGGGCCGCCCTTGACGACCGCGAGGCGGTCGGGCGTGAAGACGAGCGCGTGGATCCTGCCCCGGAGCTCCTCGGCCGACGCGACGGCGGCGCCGTTCAGCCGGATGCGCTTCGGCTCGCTCGTCGAGAGCCGCACATCGGGCTCGAGCGAGACGCCGCCGCGGTCGCCGCTGACGCGCACGGAGCCCTCGGCCGACCCGCGGCGGACGAGCTGGGCGTCCTGGCGCGTGC
>DASTKY010000260.1:0-3405 GCA_035715495.1 Gaiella sp.
GCTCTCCGCCCTTCCGGACGGGCTCTTCGTCGTCGCCGACGGGCGCATCCGCTCCGTCAACCGCGGCCTCTGCGACCAGCTCGGGTTCGACCGCGACGAGCTCCTCGGGGTCGAGGCGCCGTTCCCGTTCTGGCCGCCGGAGCACCGGCACGAGCTCGACGCCTGGCACCACGAGCTCGATCGCACCGGAGAGCACGTCGGCGAGCTGACGTTCCGGCACCGGAACGGCGGCCGCGTGCGCGTGCTCGTCGCGGGCCGCGTCGTCGCCCTCGACGAGGGCGGGCCGCGGTACCTCGTCACGGTGCGCGACGTGACGGAGAGCCACCGCCGCGAGCGGCGCCTCGCAGACCTGTCGGTCCGCGACCCCGAGACCGGCCTCTTCGACCGCCACGAGTTCGAGGCGCGGCTCGGCGACGCCGTCCGGCGCGCGACGGTCGCCGGCACGACCCTCAGCGTCGTGCTCGCCGAGCTCGGCGTGCGGGGGCGGAGCGGGGAGGGCGTCTTCCGCCGGCCCGAGGCGCTCATCGCGGTCGAGCGGCTCGCACGTGCCGGCAGGGTGGGCGACGACCTCGCGCGGACGCGCGACGGCGAGCTCGCCTGGATCCTTTCCGAGACGGACGCCGACGGCGCGGTCGAGGCGGTGGCACGGCTCCGGGCCGAGCTGGCGCCCCTAGACGGCGTGACGCTGACGGCGGGCGTCTGCGACCTGGCGACCGCCGGGGACGGGCTCTCGCTGTACGCACTGGCCGACCGGGCCCTCGAGCGCGCGCGGCGTCACGGGCTCGGGAGCACCGCCCGCTACGACCTTCCGGCGCGCGAGCTCGTCGCCTAGGACGAGTCCGTTTCGGCCACTGTTCCCGTCCGGCCGAGGGTGGTAGCGTCGGACCGTGCCTGAGGGAGCGACAGGCCGTCTGGCCCCGCTCAGACGAAACCCGGGTTTCGCGCTCCTCTTCTGGGCAACCGCCGCGTCGTCGGTCGGGACGTACCTCGCGGCGCTCGCGCTCTCCGTCGACATCTTCGACCGCACGGGCTCGGGCCGCTGGCTCGCCGCCCTCCTGATCGCGGACTTCCTGCCGATCGTCGTGATCGGCATCACGCTCGGCCCGCTCGTCGACCGGCTCTCGCGGCGCCGGCTCCTGATCGTCTCCGACCTCGTCCGCGCCGGGACGTTCGTCGCGCTCCCGTTCGTCGACGAGCCCGGCGCGATCGTCGCCCTCGCGGCGGTCAACGGGATCGCCACGGGCTTCTTCCGCCCCGCGGTCTGGGCCGGGCTCCCGAACCTCGTCTCCGGCGACGAGCGCGAGCAGGCCACGTCGCTGCTCGCGACGGTCGAGCACATCGCCTGGACGGTCGGACCCGCGACGGCCGGGCTGCTCCTCGCGGCCTGGGGGCCGAGCACGGCGTACTGGGTCAACGCGGCGACGTTCGTCGTCTCGGCGCTCCTCGTCTCGCGGATCCCGGCGGTCTCCTTCCGCTCGGACGAGCCGATCACGCGGGGGCACTGGGCGGATCTCAAGGACGGCCTCGGGCTCGTCCTCACCTCGCGGCACCTCGTCACCGTCCTCGTCGTCTGGGGCACGGCGGGGGTCGCCACCGCCTTCGTCAACGTCGCCGAGGTGGTCTTCGCGAAGGACGACCTGAGCTCGGGCAACATCGGCCTCGGCCTGCTCGTCAGCGCGACGGGGGTGGGGCTCCTGATCGGGAGCTTCTTCGCCGCGACCGCGCTCGGCGCGCTCGGGATGACGCGCGTCTACGCGGGGGCGATCGCGCTCATGGGCGCCGGCTTCGGGCTCGCGGCGCTCTCGCCCACGATCGCGGTCGTCGCGGTGCTCGCGGGGATCGCGACGATCGGGAACGGCGCGGCAATCGTCTACAACCAGGTGCTCGTCCAGCGCGGCGCGCCGGATGCGATGCGTGGCCGGGCGCTCGCCGTGCTCATGTCGAGCTACTACGCGATCCTCGGGCTCGCGATGGCGGGCGGCGGCCTCCTCGTCGATGCGGCGGGCGCGCGCGTCGCGTGGGGGGTCGCGGGGTGCATCTACCTCGGCGCGGCGGTGCTCGCGGTCGTCCTCACCTCGCGGCTCCGCGACGCCACGCGCACGGACGAGGAACCGAGCGGGCTCGAGCGGATCCGGTCGCTCATGGGCGAGATCGACGAGACGAGACGGCGTGAGCGCGCCGCCGCGGCCGAGCGGCAGGTCCGGCCGGCACGCGAGGCGGAGGGTGGCTCGAGCCCGTAGCGCGGCAGCGGGAGGGCGTCCGGCACCAGCCCGTAGAGTCCCGTCGTGGCCGGCCGCGCCTGGACGCACGACGAGCTCGTCTCGGGTCTCCTCGACGGTGACCGTCGCGCTCTCGCGCGGGCGATCTCGCTCGTCGAGTCGCGCCTGCCCGAGGGCGAGGCGATCGTCCGCGACGTCTATCCGCGGACGGGGCGCGCCGCCTCGATCGGCGTCACCGGCCCGCCGGGCGTCGGCAAGTCGACCCTCATGGGCGCGCTCGTCTCGCACGCGCGCTCGCTCGACCTGACCTGCGGCGTCGTCTCGGTCGACCCGTCGAGCCCGTTCACGCGCGGCGCGCTGCTCGGCGACCGCATCCGGCTCACGGACCACTTCCTCGACCCGGGCGTCTACATCCGCTCGATGGGGACGCGCGGCCATCTCGGCGGCCTCGCCGAGGCGACGCTCGAGACGCTGCTCCTCGTCGACGCCTCCGGGAAGGACGTCGTCTTCCTCGAGACGGTCGGGACGGGCCAGAGCGAGGTCGAGGTCGTCGGGAGCGCCGACGTCGTGCTGCTCGTCCTCATGCCCGGCTCCGGGGACTCCGTCCAGGCGCTGAAGGCGGGGATCATGGAGATCCCGGACGTGATCGCGGTCAACAAGATGGATCACCCCGCCTCGCGGACGATGGTGCAGGAGGTGCGCTCGATCGTCGCGCTCGAGCCCGACCGCGACCGCAGGCCTGCGATCCTCCTCACCGAGGCCGTGCGCGGGGAGGGTGTCGCCGAGCTCTGGGACGCACTCGACGCGCGGCGGAGCACGCTCGAGGAGCGCGGCGAGCTCGACCGGCGGCGCGCCCGCAATCTGGCGGGCGAGGTGGAGGAGCTCGCCGTGGCACGGCTCCGCGCGCTCGTGCAGCGCGCCATGACCGAGGACGAGCGCGTCCGCGAGCTCGTCGAGGACGTGCAGGGACGCGAGGTCGACCCGCTCACGGCCGTCGCAAGGGTCGTGGACGCCGTCACGGAGGGAGCCGTGCGGTGAGCGTCCCCGGCGCGCCCTCGATCGACGACGTGCAGGCCGCGCGCGTCCGGCTCGAGGGGGTGGCGCGCGTGACGCCGCTCTACGCGTCGGAGTCGATCTCGCGCCTCGCCGGCCGCCGGGTCACGCTCAAGGCCGAGAACCTCCAGCG
>DASTKY010000261.1:0-4715 GCA_035715495.1 Gaiella sp.
GTCGCCGCGGCTGCCTCGAGAGCGGCGCTCTCGCTGCGGCCCGCTGCCCGCTCCTGGCGTTCGCGACGCATGTAGAAGAGCGCGTAGTCGACGCCGACCGCGAGGCCGATCAGCAGGACGACCTCCATGATGCTCTGGCTCGCCGGGACGCCCTTGCTCGAGAGCGCGAGCAGACCCGTCGTGGCGGCGACAGCCGTGATGCCCAGGAGCAGCGGGATCAGGGCCGCCACCAGCGAGCCCAGGACGACCATCAGGATGACGATCGTCAGGGGGATCGAGATGAGCCCGGCCTTCGCCAGCCCGCCCTGGATCTCGGCGTCGATCGCCTTGTCGCTCGAGACGCCGAGCGAGTCGATCGTGAAGCCGGGATGGCGGGCCTCGACCTCGTCCACTCCGGCGACGATCGTGTCGATATAGAGGATCGCCTCCTCGTACGTGCCCTTCGGCGTGAACTGCACCATCGCCGAGTGACCGTCCTCGGAGATCAGGCCCGAGTGGGCGGGGTCGAGCGGCGACTCGACCTTCTCCGCCTCGGGGAACGAGCGAACCGTCTTGAGGGTGTCGGCGATCGCGGCCCGGAAGGCCGGATCCGTCACCGTCAAGGTCTTCGACTGCAGGAGCACCATCTCGCCGAGCTGCTCGATGCTCTCGCCCTTCTCGTCGAGGGTGAACCCCGCCCGCTCGATCATCTGGTCCGCGGCGCGGGACTCGCCGACGTTGGCGTCGCGCTCGTCGATGAACGTCGTCCCGAGCTGGATGCCCAGGAAGACGGACGCGACGACGAAGGCCAGCCAGCCGAAGACCGCGGTCTTCCAGTGGGTGGCGCTCCAGCGGCCCATCCGGGCCGCGAGGCTCTTCGAAGGCTTCAGGGGTGTCATGGCAACTCTCCTTTTCAGCTCTGCGTCTGCAGGTCGCGGGTGTCGCGCAGCGCGTCGCCGAAGCCGAGGCCCCGGCCCGCCGCGTACGCGAACGGGTGATGGAACGCCGCGAGCGCCTCGGCGCCCGCGATGTCGAGCTCGAACGAGTCGTCGAGCCTCGAGTCGGCGACGGTGACCTTGACCCGGTCGGCCGCCTTGCTCCAGAGGAGCGCGATCTCGAGGCCGTCGCCGTCGCGGCTGGCCAGCTCGCGCCAATCGTCGACGGCGTCGGAAGCGGTCTGGGTGGTGAGTTCCGCTGCGCTCATGGCTCCTCCAGGTCGGTGGTCCGCCGGCTCGGTCTCCGTGTGTCGACCTCGCTGACCCATGCGGCCAGCCTGCGCCGATCGCGTCTCGCGGACATCGGGGCGCACCCCTGAGCCCGCACCCTGATTTCCCGAGGCCGGCCCCTGAGCCGACGGGCGCGGAGCCGCCGCGCGCGGCCCGAAGTAGCATCGCCACGTGCCGCTGTGGCTCTCCGAGGACGACGTCGCGTCGCTCGTGACGCCCGCCGAGGCCGTCCCCGTGATCGAGGCGTGCTTCGGGCGGATGGCCGCCGGCGAGGTCGAGCTGATGCCGCGGCGCCGGTTCTTCGCAGGCGACGCGACGTTCGCCGTGATGGCCGCCGCGGACAGCGGGCTCGGCGTCGCGGGCCTCAAGAGCTACACCGTCGTCGACGGCAACCTCGCGTTCGTCGTCTGCCTCTTCGACCTGCGCGACGGGTCGCTGGTCGCGACGATCGCGGCGGACCGGCTCGGCCAGGTGCGCACCGGCGCGGCGAGCGGCGTGGCCGCGAAGCATCTCGCCCGGTCGGGCGCGACGAGCCTCGGCCTGATCGGCGCCGGCTGGCAGGCGGAGTCCCAGCTCAGCGCGATCCGCGCCGCCGTGCCGTCACTCTCCCGCGTCGTCGTCTCGGGCCGGTCGCCGGAGCGCGTCGCCGCCTTCGCCGAGCGCCACGGGGCGGTGGCCGCCGAGACGCCGGCGGAGGCAGGGGCCTGCGACGTCGTCGTCACCGCCACGACGTCGCGCGATCCGGTGCTGCGCGGCGATTGGCTCGCCGAGGGCGCCCTCGTCTGCGCGATCGGCGCGAACGACCCGAGCGCCCGCGAGCTCGACAACCTCGTGCTCCAGCGGGCGTCGCTCGTCTGCTGCGACTCGCTCGAGGACGCGCGTCTCGAGTCGGGCGACTTGATCGAGCCCGTCGCCGCCGGCACCCTCGACTGGCTCGAGGTGCACGAGCTCCACCAGATCGTGTCCGGGGAGCTGCCCGGGCGTCAGTCGGAGCGGGACATCGTCGTCTTCAAGTCGAACGGGATCGCGCCCTGGGACGTCGCCCTCGCCCACGAGCTCGTGGCGCGGGCACGCGCCCGGGGCGTCGGCGTCACGCTTCCCTGAAGACGATCTCCTGCGCGCCCTCCCAGAGGAACTTGACGCCGAGCGGCCGGAGGCTCTCGTTGCCCTCGACGACGGTCGCGAAGTGGTTTCCGGCCAGCTGGCCGGCCTTCGACGCGAAGTTGACGTAGCCGTACGCGAGCAGGATCTCGGTCTCCGAGACGCCGCCGGGGTAGAGCACGAGCTCACCCGGGTGCGGGTACGACGTCGCGTTCTCCGGCGCGAGGCCGAGGTCGAGGTCGCCGAAGGGGATCCAGCCGGCCTCCCCCGACCAGCGGACGTGGATGATGCGCGACTCGAGCGGGAGCAGCCGGCGGAACGCCGCGACGGTCGCCGGCGCCGCCTCCTCCTCGAGGCGCGCGGCGAACTCGAACCCGCCTGCGGTGATCCGGAGCACTCGGCCCGCGATCCTAGCCCGCCGCGGACGCGACGTAGGCGGCGACCGCCGCGATCTCGGCCTCCGAGAGGCTGCCGGCGAACGACGGCATCGCGCCCTGGCCGTTCGCGACCCGCTGCTCGACGAGCTCGGCGGAGGGCTCCGCGGCGTCGAGGTCCGGCCCGACCGTCCCCGTGGCGCCTGCGTCGGCGAGCGTGTGACAGGCGCCGCAGCCCGCGGAGGCGAAGACCTCGCGTCCCTCCGCGACGGCGCCCGGCGGCGGCGCGACCCCGGACGCCTCCTCGGAGCGGTCGACCGCGACGGCCAGCGCGACGAAGGCGACGGCGCCCGCGACGGGCATCCACCAGTGCGTGCGCCCCTGGTGGCGGAGGTTGAAGAAGAGACGCGCCCACACCCCGAGCAGCATCAGCGCGACGAGGACGAGCCACGCGCGGTCGGCGCCGTAGGCGAACGGGAAGTGGCCCGCCAGCATCGTCAGGAGCACGGGGAGGGTCAGGTAGTTGTTGTGGACCGAGCGCTGCTTCGCCTGGATGCCGGGGCGAGGATCGGGGTCGCGGCCGGCCTCCTTCGCGCGGATCAGCTCCCGGTGCGCGGGGATGATCACGAAGAAGACGTTGGCCGCCATCACGGTGCCGATCATCGAGCCGACCTGGAGCCACGCCGCCCGCGGGCTGAAGAGCTCCGACGACGCCCACGCGGCGAGCGCGACGAGCACGAGGAGCGCCGACCAGAGGACGCGCGCGTCCGAGACGAGGCGGTTGAGCGCGTCGTAGACGAGCCAGGCGAGCACGAGCAGGGCGATCGAGATCGCGACGGCGAGCCAGGGCTCGAGGTCGTCGCCCGGCCGGACGAGCGCGCTCGACGCCTCGAGGTAGTAGAGGACGAGGAGGAGCCCGAAGCCGGAGAGCCACGTCGCGTACGCCTCCCACTTGAACCAGGCGATGTGGTCGGGCAGTCGCGGCGGCGCGACGACGTACTTCTGCACCTGGTAGAAGCCGCCGCCGTGCACCTCCCAGAGCTCCCCGGCGACCCCTGCCTCGGCGTCGGTCGGGTCCTTCGGCGGCCGGAGCGACTGGTCGAGGAGGACGAAGTAGAACGACGTCCCGATCCACGCCATCGCTGCGATGACGTGGAGCCACCGGAGCCCGAGGTCGAGCCAGTCGGAGAGCACGTCCGACAGGGCGATCAGGCTCGCCGCCACCGGTCCTCCGCGATCGCGACGAGCTCGCCGAGCGCCGTCTCGAGCTCCTCGTCCGTGGGGTTGTCGATCCGCACGCGCAGCACGTCCAGGACCTCGTGCTTCGGGCGCCGGTTCACGAAGACGACGAACCGGAAGCCGTGGCGCTCCTCGTAGTCGGCGTTCAGGCGCGCAAGCTCGGCGAGCACCTCGGGGTCGGCGTCGGCGCCCTGCTCGGCTGCCGATCGCGCCGAGAGGCCGGCTCGCTGGCCGATTGCAGGATGCGCGGCGAGGATCTCGCGCTTCTCGTCGAGCGGGAGCTCGTGCACGAGCGTGCGCGCGCGAACGAGGGGATCGGGCTCGGCGGCCAGCTGCTCGACGAAGCGCGTCCTTGCCTCGAAGAGCTCCGCGAGCTCGTCGGCGCTCAGCTCCCGCGGTAGCTCGCGCATCCGTACGGAGAGACGAGGAGGGGCACATGGTAGTGCCCGTCGGTGAGCTCGACCTGCAGCTCGACGCGGGTGAAGAACGGCGACGGCGGGTGGAAGACGAGGTGATACGTGCCGGCGGCGAGGTCGTCCGCAAGACGCGCGCGGCCGTCGCCGTCGGTCTCGGCCGTGGCGCGCGTGCCGTCCGGCCCCGCGAGCTCCACGGTGACCCCGACTGCGGGCTTTCCCGCCGCGGTGTCGAGCACGTGCGTCGAGAGCGAGCAGCTCATCCGCGGAATCTTCGCGCCTGCGCCCGATGGTCGCGCGCGATGTCCGCCTCCTCGGCCCGGACGAGCGCGCCGCCGCGGACGACGTCCTCGCCGCCCACGACGAGCCGGTCGACCCGATGC
>DASTKY010000262.1:0-4904 GCA_035715495.1 Gaiella sp.
CGCCGAGGTGCAGGCGGCGAAGGGGGCGGGTGGCTGACCGCACGGGGTGGAGGGCGCACATGCCCTTCGCCGCGTCGTACTCGCTCGAGCACGGAGAGCTCGCGAGTGCCGTCTTCACCGCGCAGGTCGTCGAGCGCGGCCTGACCGTCGCCCGCACCGACGGCTGGACGACGCGGGTCAAGGGCGTCGACCTCCCGGGGACGCGGCTCTTCTCGAGCACGAACGCCTGGGGGCGCACGGAGGTCGTCGAGACCGGGGAGGCGCTCGTGTCGGTGACGCTGCAGATGGGGCACGCCCAGGTGGCGGTCGCGGCGCGCACGGACGCCGAGGTGACCGAGCAGTTCGACCGGATGCGGGAGCTGCTGCCCGCGCCGGACCCGAGCGGGCGGAAGGAGGTCACGGTCACGTTCTGGACGTACGGCCCGCACGGCCCGCAGCCGGCCTGGCGGACGGTCGCCGTCCCGGAGTGGGGCGACATCGAGGGCAACTACGCGGCGTCGGTGCGCGAGCAGCTGGAGCCGCTGATGCGGTCGTTCCAGCCGGCGCGCGGCGGCCAGCTCGTCCTCTGGCACGGTGAATCCGGCACCGGCAAGACGTTCGCCCTGCGCGCGCTCGCGTGGGAGTGGCGGGACTGGTGCGACGTCCACTACATCGTCGACCCCGACTCGTTCTTCGGCCAGAACGCCGACTACCTCATGCACGTGCTCCTGCAGGCGGAGCAGCAGCAGGCGATGTGGTCGTTCCACGGGGGCACGGGCACTGCGCAGGCGGAGGTCGTCGCCGACGACGAGGCGGTGGACGCGAACGGCGCCGCGCGGCGCGAGTGGCGGCTGCTCGTCCTCGAGGACACGGGGGAGCTGCTCCAGCCGGACGCGAAGGCGATCATCGGCCAGGGGCTCGCGCGGTTCCTGAACCTCGTCGACGGGCTGATCGGCCAGGGACTCCGTGTCCTCGTGCTCGTGACGACGAACGAGGAGCTCCGCAAGCTCCAGCCTGCGGTCGCCCGGCCGGGCCGCTGCGCGGCGGACATCGCGTTCGCGCGGCTCTCGGGCGAGGAGAGCAGCGCGTGGCTCGCGGCGCACGGCTCCGCGGAGGAGACCGACCGCGGCCGCACGGTCGCGGAGCTCTACGCCCTCGTCGGCGAGCGCCGGACCGACGCTGCGCCCGAGCCGTTCTCGGGCGACGGCTGAGCCCGGCGCCGCGGCGGCGTCCGTCCTGCTGGACTCGGCGCCGCGATCGTGTAGCGTCCCGTGACATGTCACCGACGTGCGAGGGCGAGCGCCCGTGACCGTGCCCTTCCGGATCGGCGTCATGCAGCTGACGATGGAGTCGCTCGCGGAGATGCTCGCGTCGGCGCGGGCGATGGACGCGGCGGGGATCGACACGGTCTGGCTGGCCGAGGCGTACCCCTGGTGGCGCAAGCACCAGATGGAGGCGCGCGGCTCGACGGTCGTCTCGGCGCTGATGGCGCGGGAGACGGAGCGGCTGACGATCGGCTGGGGGATCATCTCGCCGTACACCCGGCATCCCGTCCAGGTCGCAATGGACGCCCGGGTGGTGCAGGAGGCGGCGGGGCCGGGGCGGTTCATCGTCGGCTTCGGGACCTCGAAGATCTTCCTCAACAACTCGAAGCAGGGCGGCCCGCCGAAGGTGACGAAGCCGCTCGCGCACATGCGCGACTCGATCGAGATCGTGCGCGGGATCCTCGGCGGCGAGCGGTTCTCCTACGAGGGCAAGGTGTTCGGCGCCGACGTGCCCGCCCTCTCCGGCGAGGCGCACGCGCCCGGCTGGGACGTGCCGGTCTACGTCGCCGGGACGGCGCCGCTGATGCAGCAGCTCGGCGGCGAGCTCGGCGACGGCCTCCTGACCCCGTCGATCACCACCCCGGCGTTCGTCCGCTACACGCGCGGGAACATCGAGCAGGGCGCCGCGGTCTCGGGCCGCGACGCCGACGACGTCGACCTCGGCTGCACGATCGTCGCGTCGATCCACGCGTCCGACCGCGACAAGGGGCGCGACGGCGCCCGCGAGATCGCCGGGATGTACCTCGCCAACAAGGTGCAGAACATCCAGGGCTCGGCCGACACGCTGCTCGAGCTCGCCGAGATCGAGCAGGACGAGATCCGCCCGGTCGCCGAGGCGATGGAGGAGGGCGGTCGGCTCGCCGCCAAGGCGAAGGTCACCGACGCGCTGCTCGACAAGTGCAAGCCGATCGCCGGCACGCCGGCCGACTGCATCGAGGCGATCGAGGAGTACCGCGACGCCGGCTGTACCCACATCATGCTCGAGCTCTGGGGCGACGACCGCCTCGAGCAGATCCGCCTCTTCGGCGAGCACGTCCTGCCGCGGTTCCGCGACTGATGGCGACCGTCAGCGTCCGGGGTCGCGGCGTCACGTCCGTCCGGCCGGACGAGCTCACCGTCGGGTTGACGGTCCAGGCGCTCCGGCCCCGTGCCTCCGAGGCGTTCGCCGAGGCGGGCCGCCTCGCGGAGCAGCTCGTCGCGCTCTGCGCCGAGCTGGCGATCGAGCCGGGCAGCCGGGCGACGTCGAACGTGTCGCTGTCCGAGCACGGCGAGCACACCGACCGCGGGTGGCAGCACCGCGGCTACCTCGCCTCGTGCCGGCTCGCCGTCCGCCTCGAGGACGCCGAGCTCGCCAGCCGCCTCGTGACCGAGGCCGCGGAGCGGCTCGAGATCAAGATCGACGGCCCGGCCTGGCGCGTCGCCCACGACAACCCGGGGCGCGCGGAGGCCCGCCGCCTCGCGGCGCAGGACGCGCGGCAACGCGCCGAGGAGTACGCGGCCGCGCTCGGCAGCCGGGTCGGCGCGGTCGTGGCCGTGGCCGAGCCGGAGACGAAGCCCGAGCGGCTCGAGCTCGCGGCGCTCGCCCGCTCCGCGGACATGCCCCTCGAGGCCGGGCAGCAGGAGCTCGTCGCCGTGGTCGACGTCACGTTCCAGCTGGAGCAGCCGTGACCGCGGTCGCCGTCGACCGCGACCGGCTGGTCGAGACGGCGAGCCGGATGGTCGCGATCTGGAGCTACACAGGCCACGAGCAGGCCATGGCCGAGCTGATGACGGCGCTCTACGAGGAGCGCGGGCTGGCGTGCCAATGGCAGCAGGTCGAGGACGGCCGCGCGAACGCGCTCGGCATCTGGGCGGGGGAGGGAGGCGGCCCGAGCCTCATGTTCAACGGCCACACCGACACCTCGTACTCCGGACACGAGCCGTGGCTGAAGGGCGTGCCCGGCTTCCAGCCGGAGCCGTTCGTCCGCGACGGTCGGCTCTACGGCCTCGGGATCTCGAACATGAAGGGCGCGCTCGCCTGCTACGTCGAGGCCGTGCGGGCGCTCCAGGACGCAGGCGTCCGGCTGCGCGGCGACGTGCTGGTCGCCGCGGTCTGCGGAGAGATCGAGAAGACGCAGTACGGCGACGCCCAGGGCGCCGAGTACCGCGGCTACGCGGCCGGCACCCGCTACCTCGTCACCCACGGCGGGGTGGCGGACATGTGCCTGCTCGGCGAGCCCACCGAGGGGAAGGTCGTCGTCGGGCACTTCGGCGCGCTCTGGCTGCGGATCCGCGTCCACGGCGGCTTCATCCACACCGCGTTCAGCGAGGGCAAGCGCGGCGAGAACTCGATCCTCCGCATGCAGGAGGTCCTCGCCGCGGTCCGGGAGTGGATCCCCACCTGGGAGGACGACCCGGCGAACGCGTACCGCGGCGCGAAGGCGATCGTCAACGTCGGCGCGATCGACGGGGGCTTCGGGTGGCGCGCCTCGCGGACGCCGCACCACACCGACGTCTGCCTCGACATCCGCGTGCCGCCGACGAAGCCGATGGCCGTCGCCCGGCGGGAGGTGCTCGAGCTCGTGCGCGAGCTGGGGCGTCGGTTCCCCGAGTACGGGGTGGAGGGAGAGGTGTACGTGACGGCGCCGGGCGCGGAGATCGAGGAGGGGCACGAGCTCGTCTCGGCGATCGACACGGCGCACGAGGAGGTCTTCGGGGAGGCGCCGGGACGCGACGTGACGCGCTGGTTCTCGGACGCGTCGGCGCTGACCCGCTACGGCGTGCCGACGGTGAACTACGGGACCTCCACCGGCCTGATGGACGTCGAGCTGGGCGAGAATCTCGAGATCGACGGCCTCGTCCGGACGGCCGAGGTGTACGCGAAGGTCGCGATGCGCGTCTGCGGCGTCGCGGGAGACGACGACGACGACGGGAGTAGCCGGTGAAGCTTGTGACGTTCGGCGAGGGAGACGGGCGGGTCGGGATGCTCGAGGGCGAGGAGATCGTCGTCCTCGACGTGCCGACGATGCGAGCGTACTTCGAGCGCGGCGGCGCGGACGTGACCGGGGAGCGCGTCGCGCTCGCGGACACGCGGCTCCGCGCGCCGATCGTCCCGAAGAAGTTCTTCCACACGGCCGGCAACTTCCGCGAGCACGAGGAGGAGTCGAAGAACGTCGACTGGTCGCACGCGATCGCGCCGTGGATCAACTTCTTCCAGAACGTCGACGCGATCGTCGGGCCGGACGAGCCGGTGATCTACCCGGAGCACCTCACCGAGGAGCTCGACTACGAGCTCGAGCTGGCGGTGATCCTCCGCAAGCCGGGGAAGTGGCTGACGCCCGAAGAGGCGGCCGACCACATCGGCGGCTACGTGATCTTCAACGACCTCACCGCCCGCGACATCCAGCGCGGCGAGATGCGCTCTGGCGTGTTCAGCTTCTGCAAGGCGATCGACACGTTCTGCCCGCTCGGGCCCTGGATCGTGACCCCCGACGAGATCGCCGACCCGCACGACCTTGCGATGGAGCTCCGCGTCAACGGCGAGCTGCGGCAGGAGTCGCACTCGAGCCGCATGTCCGTGACGATCCCGGAGATCCTCTCCAACTTCTCGGCGCTCGGGTA
>DASTKY010000263.1:0-4923 GCA_035715495.1 Gaiella sp.
GATCGCCTCCTTGTGCTGATGCGTACTAACGGCAGGCCCAGCATACGCCTGTCAGCCGATTGATCCAAGGGCCGAGCCGCGCGTGACAGCGGTAGAAAGGCGGGTGAACGTCGCCCGCTCGGCGAGGTGAAGGACCCGGCAAACACCACGCTTGCAGGGCTTTCGGAGCTCCCCGGGTTGGACTCGAACCAACAACCCTCCGGTTAACAGCCGGATGCTCTGCCAATTGAGCTACCGGGGAAGGCAGCGACCGGGAAGTGTAGCCAGGCATTCGCCCTCGTCCGACGCGTCCGCGGCCCGGTCGGCCGCGTTGACAGATCGAGGGAGAAGGGTCAGTATCGGTGGCCTGGGCTGCTGGCGTCCCGGCCTCCCCCCGCCGGGGGTGGAGGAGCGGCCGCAACTCCTCCACCGCGCCGGCAGCCTCGTCGAATCGGTTGCTCAGGAAGCGCCGGCGCCGCTCAGGGCGTCAGCGAGGCGACGTAGTCGTGGCACTCCGACTCCTGGGTGAACTGCGCGTAGGCGCGCCAGCCCTCGTTCACGCAGTCGTCGTCGCTCGCGGGGAACGTGACGTTGCCGCTCACGGGCGGCGTGAACACCCCGGAAGGGATGCGCTTCGCGTTCGACCCGAACAGGCCGCCGATCCCGTCTCCGAGGAAGAGCACGGCGACGATGCAGCCGAGCGCGACGCCGCCCGCGATGAGGGCGTACTCACCCGTCGTCTGGCCGGCACGACCCCGGAGCAGGCGACGGACGATCCCCATGCGGCGACGCTGACGGCGCCGCAGGACGACATGTCCGGCCGGGTCGTCACCCGAGCTCGGCGAGCGCGGTCCGCACCTTGGCGAGCTGCGCCTGGAGCGCCGTCGCCCGCACGAGGTCGGCGCCGCCCTGCTTCAGCTCGCGCCGCAGCTTCTGCTCGTGCACCCGCAGGAGGAGCTCGCGGCCGGTCCGCTCGTCGATCGCGTCGCGCTCGGCCCGCGCCCCGAGCTCGGCGCGCAGGGCGACGAGCTCGTCGTCCTCCGAACCGCCCGAGACGAGCGCCTCCCGGAAGCGGCGGTGCACGCCGTCGGCGAAGTGATCGGGCGTGAGCGCGGCGAGCTCGGGCAGGAGCGACGGGTTGCGGACGACGGCGGCGAGGAGGTCGCGCTCGCGCTGGAGGCCCGCCTCGAGGACGCGCGGCGTCGACTCGTCGACCGGCGACGTACCCCGCTCGCCGGGTGACCTCGCCGCCGCCAGCCCTGCGAGCGTCTCGCGGGGAAGGTCGAGCCGGTCGGCGAGCAGCCTCAGCGCATCCTGGCGCTCGGGCGAGTCCTCCGTGCGCGCGAGGATCTCGCGGGCCCGTACGAACGCCTCCTGGCGGTCGTCCGTGCGCTCGAGCTCGATGCGCACGCGGTACTGGACGTAGCTCTCCGCAGCGCCGAGGCGGGCCGAGAACGAGTCGGGCGCGTCGGCGGGGTCCTCGCCCTTCGGCAGCGCGACGACCCGCACGTCGAAGCCCTGCCCCACCGCGAGCTCCATGCCGCGCAGGGTCGCCTCCTGCCCCGCCGCGTCGGCGTCGAAGCAGAGGAACAGGCGCTTCGTCAGCCGGCCGAGCTCGCGCAGCTGGCTCTCGGTCAGCGCGGTGCCCATCGAGGCGACGACGGGCTCGACGCCGGCCTGCCTCAGCGCGATCACGTCAGTGTTGCCCTCGACGACGACCGCGCGGTCCTGCTTCGCGACCGACGGCCGCGCGAGGTGCAGGCCGTAGAGGACGTTCCCCTTCTTGAAGAGCTCGCCCTCGGGCGTGTTCACGTACTTGCCGCGCAAGGGGTCGTCGTCGCGGAGCTTGCGCGCCTGGAAGCCCACCACGCGGCCGCGCGCGTCGGCGAGCGGGAACATGAGCCGGAAGGGGAAGTAGTCGTTGCCGCGCGCGTTCGCGAGCCCTGCCGCGCGGATCTCCTCGTCGGTGAAGCCGCGCTCGCGCGCCTTCGCGACGAGGCCGGTGCCCCGCGAGAGCCCGAGGCGGAACGTACGCGCGATCTCCTCGCCGAGCCCGCGCGAGGCGACGTAGTCCCGCACCTCCGCCCCGGCCTCCGACTCCCAGAGCGTCCGTTCGAAGTACGACGTCGCCTGCTCGAGGAGCGCCGTCAGGCGCTCCCGCCGCTGGCGCGCGGCGTCCTCCCGCGGCGAGGACTCCTCGTACTCGAGCGTGATGCGGAAGCGCTCGGCGAGCCATTCGATCGCCCCGACGAAGTCGAGGTTCTCGGTCTCCTGGACGAACCGGACGACGTCGCCGCCCTTGCCGCACCCGAAGCAGTAGTAGAGCTTGCCGACGGGGTCGACCGAGAAGCTCGGCGTGCGCTCCTCGTGGAACGGGCAGCGGCCCGTGTAGCGCGCGCTCGACGCCCGGCGCAGCGCGGTCTTCGCCGAGACGACGTCCACCATGTCCGCGGCCGCGATGACCGCGTCCTTGCTGGCGTCCTTGATGCGCGGCACGCGCGCGAGCCTACTTCGCGCCCGTCTCGAGTCGCGCGTGGTACGCGAGCGCGAAGCGGTCGGTCATCCCGGCGATGTAGTCGGTGATCCGGAGGGAGAGCTCGTCGTCGCCCGGCGGCAGCTTCTCGGGGTGGTCGACGAGGTCGGCGAGGATGGCCCGGATGACGGCGTCGGCGCGGGCATGTTCCGGCGCGGCCTGCGGACCCAGGTAGACGCGCTCGAACATGAATGCGCGGAGCGAGAGCATCGCCTCCCCCACGTCGTCGCCCTGGACGATCTCTCCCGCGCGCGCGGATGCGTCGACGAGGTCGTGCACGAGCGTGTCGATCCGCTCGGAGCCGGTGTCGCCGAGGAGCTCGAGCTCCCCGGCCGGGAGGTCGCTCTCCGAGAGCAGCCCGTAGCGCACCGCGTCGTCGATGTCGTGGTTGACGTACGCGATCCGGTCGACGATGCGGACGATCCGACCCTCGTGCGTCTCGGGCTCCTGCGGCCCCGTGTGCGTGAGGATGCCGTCGCACACCTCGTGCGTCAGGTTCAGGCGCCGCGCGATCCGGTGGGACTGCTCGTTGTGCCGGAAGCCGCCGCCGAAGCGCTCCCGCAGCGCCTCGTCGAGCGCCTGCTCGCCCGCGTGGCCGAACGGCGTGTGGCCCATGTCGTGCCCGAGCCCGATCGCCTCGACGAGGTCCTCGTTCAACCGCAGCGCACGCGCGACGACGCGCGAGATCGCCGTGGTCTCGAGCGTGTGGGTGATCCGTGTCCGGTAGTGGTCGCCCTGGGGGTCGATGAAGACCTGCGTCTTCCCCTTGAGGCGGCGGAACGGCTTGGAGTGGACGATGCGGTCGCGATCGCGTTGGAAGGGCGTCCGCACCGTGCACGGCTCCTCCTCGCGCTCGCGCCCGCGCGTCTCGTAGGAGCGCACCGCCTGCGGCGCGAGCGTCGCGTCCTCGAGCGCACGGACGCGCTCGGCGAACGAGTCGGCGATGCGCCCTGCGACTTCCATGGGCTCAGGGTAGATGCGGCCCCGGCTCCCGCCGCCGGCCCGAGAGCCTCAGAACGAGCGGGACTGGCCGCCGTCGACGACGACGCACGTCCCGACGACCCACGAGGCGCGGGGCGAGACGAGGAAGGTGACGACGTCGGCGACCTCGCCGACCGTGCCGAGCCGGCCCCACGGGAGCTCCCGCTCGATGAATGCCGCCATGCCGTCGGGGTCCTCGCGGACCCGACGCTCCCAGCTCCCGCCGGGAAAGAGCGTCGAGCCCGGCGCGACGCTGAAGACGCGCACGCCGTCCGCGGCGAGGTCGGTCGCCATCGCCTTCGCGAGGCTGATCTTCGCCGCCTTGGCGACGTTGTAGCCGGGGCTGCCGCCTCCCTCCCGCCCCCAGATCGACGCGATCAGAGCGATCACGCCGCCCTGCCGGCGGAGGTGCGGGAGCGCGGCGCGGGAGACCTCGAGCGCCGGGAACAGGTTCCGGTCGAGCACGTCGCGAAGATCCGCGCCGTCCATCGCGTCGACCGTCCGCGCGCCCGACCCGCCGACGTTGTTCACGACCACGTCGAGCCCGCCGAACGCCTCGACCGCGCCGTCCACGGCGGCCGCGACCCCCTCCGGCGTCGTGACGTCGGCGACGACCCCGTGCGCCCGCCCCGGGCCGGTCGCCGCAGCGACGGCCTCCTCGAGCGCGTCGCCGCCGCGCGCGCAGAGCACGACGTGCGCCCCTTCGTCGACCAGCCGGGCCGCGATGCCGCGGCCGATCCCCCGGCTCGAGCCGGTGACGAGGGCGACCTTGCCTGCGAGACCCAGATCCATCGGCCGCTAGCGTAGAGGCTCGGTGGCCGCGACCCGCATCCTGCTCGCCCGCCACGGCGAGACCGACTGGAACCGCATCGGCCGCTGGCAGGGCCAGGCGGACCCGCCGCTCAACGCGGACGGCCGCGAGCAGGCGGAGGCGCTCGCCGACGAGCTCGCGGGCGACGCGATCGCCGCGATCTACTCGAGCGACCTCCGTCGCGCGAGCGAGACCGCGGACACGGTCGCCGCGCGGCTCGCGCTCCCCGTCGTGCTCGACGCCGGGCTCCGGGAGATCGACGTCGGCTCGTGGTCCGGACTCACACGGGCGGAGGTCGAGAAGCGGTTCCCGGAGGGCTTCGCCCGGTGGCAGAACGGCGACATCGGTCACGACGGCGAGACGAGCGAGGAGCTCACGGACCGGATCGTCGCGACCGTGGAGCGCATCGCCGCGGCCCACGCCGGCGAGCGCGTGCTCGTCGTCTCGCACGGCGCGGCGATCCGCGCGCTGCGCAGGCACGTCGCCGGCGAGCCGGGCGCCGTCCTCGCGAACTGCGCGACGGTGCCCCTCGAGCTCGTCGACGGCGTCCTCGTCGTGCCCACGGACTGAACCGCGCCTCCCTGCTCTTCGGCTCGAGATGCGGTGAGGCTCGGGGGAC
>DASTKY010000264.1:0-14576 GCA_035715495.1 Gaiella sp.
GACCGGAGCACCTTCGAGGCGCTGCTGGCCCGAGGGGACACGATCACGGTCGCGGCCGACCCGGCGGGGGTGGCCGTGCCGGGCGGGCGGGCGCGCACGTGGGCGCCGGTCGCCGCCGCGGCGCTCGCCGGCGTGCTGCTCGGGGGGCTGCTCGCGGCAGGCGCCCGCCTGCGCTGGCGGGAGGCGGCGTGAGGACGGCCTTCCTGGCGGCTGCAGGGGTCTGCCTCGCGGTCGCCGCGCTCGCCGCGCTCGGGGCCCTCGACGCGCGGAGCTGGCGCGACGCGGCCGCCCGCCCGGACGGACGCCCGCCGTCGGCGCTGCTGCCGGGCGACCCCGTCGGAGGGGTCGTCGCGCTGGAGGACGACCTCGCGTACCGCCGGGCAGTCCGTGAGCTCGCCGTCGCCGAGCGGCTCCCGACCGGCTTCGACAACGGGGAGCGCCGTGCGCGCGCCCTGGCCCGGGTCGTGGGCGAGCTCGGCACGGCCGCCGCGAGCGACGACCCGCGCCTCGCCTCCCGGGCGAACGACCTCCTCGGCGTGCTCGTCCTGCGGGACGGCGCCCTCGACGCGGCGCTCGGACGCTTCGACGCGGCGGTCCGCGGCGACCCGGGGAACGCGAACGCGAAGCGGAACCTCGAGACCGTCCTCCGGGCCCTCGCCGCGGTGGGCATCCGGCTGGGGCCGACGGCCGGCGCCGGCCCGCAGGGCGGTCGGGGGGCGGGGTCGTCGCCGCCGGGGACCGGGTACTGACGTGGATCCGGGTCGCCTCTCGTTCGAGGATCCGTGGGCGGCGCTCGTCGGGCTCGTCGCGCTCCTCCCGCTCGCGGCGTCGCTCCTCGCGGGGCGCCGGTCGCGGCGGCTCGCCCTCGCGCTCGGCCTCGAGCCCGGCCGCGCCTGGCGGCCGCTCCCGACCGTGGCCGCGGTCGGCGCCTGCCTCGCGCTCGCCGTCGCGGCGGCGCGGCCGGTCCTGGAGCAGGGCGAGCGGCAGGTCCGTGCCGACGCCGAGGTGGTCTTCGTCGTCGACGTCTCGCGCTCGATGCTCGCCTCCGCGTCGCCCACCGCCGCGAGGCGCCTCGACCGCGCCCGGGAGATCGCCCGTCGGCTCCGGGACGTGGTGCCGGACGTGCCCGCGGGCGTCTCCGGGCTCACCGACCGCGTGCTGCCGTACTCGTTCCCGTCACCCGACCGCGCGTTCTTCGCAGAGGTCGTCGCGCGCTCGGTCGAGGTCGAGTCGCCACCGCCCCGCATCGCGGGCGGCTCGGTCGTCGCGACCTCGTACGAGCCGCTGCGCGAGCTCGTCGGCGGCTTCTTCACGAACGGCATCGGGCACCGGGCGTGCGTCGTGGTGACCGACGGCGAGAGCCGGTCGTCCGAGACCGGGCCCGACGGGAGCGAGTGCACGTTCCTCGTCGTCCGCGTCGGGAGCGCGGGCGAGCGGGTCTTCGGCGCTGGCGGGCGTCCGGAGGCCGGATACGTCCCGGATCCGACGGCCACGGCGACCCTCGAGCGGCTCGCGGCCGAGACCGGCGGACGCGTCTGGCCGGCCTCCCGGCTGGACGACGTCGCCGCCGCGCTGCGGAACGCC
This sequence comes from Gaiella sp., assembly GCA_035715495.1. Taxonomy (GTDB): domain Bacteria; phylum Actinomycetota; class Thermoleophilia; order Gaiellales; family Gaiellaceae; genus Gaiella. The sequence continues at coordinate 1,585 of DASTKY010000264.1, forward strand.
GTGGAGACGGGCCTGACGCGCCCCGTCCCGGAGCCGGGGGCGGTGCGGTCGCTCGCCCCGTACCCCGCGGCGCTCGGGGTCGCGCTCACCGGGCTGCTCGCGCTCGGGTCGCTCCGGCGGCGTCGGATACGCTCGAGCCAGATCGTGTCCTCTGCCCAGCCCGCCCCGCGGTGAAGGCGCTCGCGGCCCGCGCCGCCCTTCTCAGTGTCCTCGCCGCCCTCCTCGTGTCCGCGTCGGCCTCGGCCGCGGCCGGCGACGACTGGCGCGCGTTCGGGCGGACGCCGGACAACCTCCGGCACTCGCCGCTGCAGGAGATCACGCCGCAGAACGTCGCGCAGCTCCGGCGCGCGTACGCGATCGACTTCCAGGCGATCGACCCCGACGTCAGGCGCGGCCAGCAGTCGTATCCGCTCGCGATCGGCGGGCGCCTCTTCGCGACGACGAACGACGGCAACGTGTTCGCGCTGGACGCGGACACAGGCCGCGTCCTCTGGCAGTACAAGCCGCGCGACAGCGCGCTCTTCAAGAACTTCGGGATCGTCGCGAACCGCGGCCTCGCGTTCTGCGCCGGGCGGCTCTTCCTCGCGCGGCTCGACATGAAGCTCGTCGCCCTCCGCCCCCGCGACGGCCGCGTGCTCGCGACGACGTCGATCGCCGACGACGTGCCGGGCGCGCTCCCGAACAACGGCTACTCGGAGACCAGCGCACCGGTCTGCGCGGGCGGCCGGGTCGTGATCGGCGCCGCAGGCTCCGAGTACGGGATCCGCGGCTTCGTCATGGCGTACACGCCCGAGCTCCGGCCCGCCTGGCCGACGCCGTTCTGGACGATCCCGCCCGACCGCCAGTCGTGGCGCCGCCTCTCGCGGATCGTCGGCGGAGGCGCGGTCTGGACCCCCGTCACGATCGACGTCGCCTCGGACACCGTCTTCTTCGGGACGGGCGCCTCGACGCCCCACTTCCTGGCGTCGATCCGGCCCGGGCCGAACCCCCGGACGAACGCGCTCGTCGCGGTCGGCCTCCGGGACGGCCGCCTCAGGTGGTGGCGCGAGCTGATCGCGGGGAACGAGTGGGGCTACGACGTCGCGCAGCCGCCGCTCGTCTACACGGCCGACCTGGACGGCGACGCGCGCCGGGTCGTCTCCGTCGGGACGATGGAGGGCGTCTGGTTCGCGTTCGACGCGGCGACGGGGGAGCCGCTGCACGACCGCGTCCGCGTCATCGACCGCGTCGAGCATCCGCAGCTCGAGCCGGGGCGGGCGGTGAGGGTCTTCCCCGCGACGCTCGGCGGGCTCAACTACTCGCCCGCCTCCTACGACCCGGAGACCGGCTACGTCCTCAACGCGGCCGCCGAGACGGCCGTCGTGATGAAGCAGCAGGCGCTCACCTCCGAGGGCAGGCGGCGGAAGCTCCTCCTCGGCGACGTCTTCCTCGGGCTGGAGAACGGCGACTTCGGGCAGGCGCTGCCCGGCTGGCGCGACCACGGCTCGCTCAGCGCGATCGACGTCGGGACGGGCAGGCGGGTCTGGAAGGTCACGACGCCCGAGCCCGAGCGCGGCGGCGTCACGACGACCGCGACGGGGCTGGGCTTCGCCGGAGGCGGCGACGGCCTGCTGCGGGCCTTCGACGTCCGCACCGGCCGCGTCCTCTGGCGCTTCGACACCGGCGACCCGATCGCCGCGGGGGTGACGGTGTTCTCGGCCGGCGGGCACGAGCATCTCGCCGTGACCGTCGGCGGCACGCCGACCTCGTCGGACGGCGGCACCGTCTCGAAGCTCATGGTCTTCCGGCTCGGGCCGCCCGCCGCGGCTCCGGTCGGCGGGTCGCACCCGGTCACGACCGACCCGGCCGCGACCTCCGCCGCGGCGGCGCCGTCGGGCTCGGCGGGCGCGGAGATCCCGGGGCGCATCTCGATCGACGGCGGCGCGGAGGTGCTCGGCCTCTGGCAGGCGTCGAGCCCGAACCTCACGACGGTAACCGGACGCGTCCGGCTGCGGGACGAGCCCGTCGCAGGCGTCCGCGTGCGCGTCGGCCGCTACGACGTCGCGGCACCGACCGACGCCGACGGGCGCTTCCGCGTCGCGGTGGACTCGACGCTGGCATGGCGGCTCCCCGTCTCGGTCGCGAGCGCTGCGGACGCGACGATCGCGGGGCGCGCGGCCACGGGCGACGAGCGCGCGCGGCTCGAGCGGATGCGGAGCGGCGTCAACGTCGGCTACCGGCTCGCGGACCTGCGCGCGACGACGCGCGCGGACGGCACGGTCGTCGTGACCGGCCGCGCGCTCCGCGCCGACGGGGCGCCGGCGCCCCCGGTGGCGCTCGTCAGCTACCGGCTCGGCGGCCGTATCACCGACGGCGCCGGCAGGCCCGTCGCGGGCGCGACCGTCGTGACGCGCACCCTCGACCGCAACTACTGGACGTTCTCGGAGCCGTCCGACGCCACGGGCCGCTACGCGTCGTTCTTCCCGGCCTCGGACGAGCTCGGGTCGAACCCGGTGCCGATGACGGTGCAGGTCGCGAAGGGCAAGGTCTCGCACGCGAGCGGCGAGGACCAGAACGTCGCGTTCGCCCGGCTGCGGAGCGCCGTGATGGACGTCCGCCTCACGGGCCCGCCGGACGCGATGCCCCTCCCGCGGGCGCGGGCCGAGGCGGGCGCGATCTACCGCGGCCTCCTGGTCGGCGCCTCCGGCCCGGACGGGATCGTGGCGCCGGTGTCGGCGACGTGGCCGGACCGACGCGGCCGCTTCGAGCTCGTCCTGCCTGCGAGCGTCCGCGGCGACCGGCTCCGCTTCTGGCAGGTCGACCTGCAGACGTTCGCCGCGCCGGCCGCCCGGCCGGGCGGCCCGTTCGACGTGGCGGCCTGGCCCGCGGAGCTGCCGCCCTCGTCGCCGCGCGACGTCGCGACGCTGCCGATCCCGCCGCCCTGAGCGGCTCAGACCCGCTTGTAGAAGACCGTCGTCGCGCGGAGCCCGCCGCGCGGCTGCACCGAGAAGTCCGGGATCTCGCCGACGCGCACCCAGCCGTGGCTCGCGTAGAGCCGCTCCGCGTCGCTGCCCGTGTTCGTGTCGAGGACGAGCAGCGTCTTGCCGCAGTCGCGGGCCGTCTGCTCGGCGGCTTTCAGCAGCGCGGCGCCGAGGCCGCGCCGCCGGCCGCGCCGGTGGACGAGCATCTTCGAGAGGTCGGCGCGGTGCGGCTGGTTCTCGGGCTGGGCGAGGACGAGCTGGACCGTCGCGACGATCCCGCCGTCGTCCTCGGCGACGAGCACCGCGCGGTCGCCGGCGGCGACGCCCGCAGCGACGTCGCGCCAGAACGCGCGGGCCTTCTCGGGCGCGAGCGGGTGGAGGAAGCTGACGCCGGCGTCGCCGTCGATGCAGTCGACGAGGACCTCGGCGAGCTGGGCGATCTCCCGGTCGTCGAGCCGCTCGACGCGGCGGATCGCAGGCGCCTCGGCGGTCATCGAGCCAGCCTAACGCGAGGCTCTCGGACCGTCGGCAGCACGGACCGGGGGCGGCGGCGCCTGCCCCCGGTCCGGTCCCCCCGAGCTAGCCCCGGTCGCGCCGCCGCAGCCGCCGGTCGAGCAGCGACCGCGTCGCGAGCACGAGCCCGGTGACCATCGCCGTCCCGCTCGCGACGAGCGGGACGACGAGCTCCTCGACGGGGACGCCGCCGACGTGCGCGATCATTGGAAGATCTCCGTCGTGCAGTCACCGCCCTGGAGCCGCACCTCGTGCGCGCGGGCAGGCCCGCCGGGCCGGTCGTGCAGGTCGACGAAGAAGTCCGGGTCGACCTCCATCCCGCCGTTCGGATCGCAGTTCACGCGCAGGAGCCACGAGCGGAGCTCGGGATAGAACTGGTTGTCCCAGGTCGAGTAGAGCGAGTTCGTCACGTACAGCCGGCGGCCGTCGTAGGAGAGCTGGAGCATCTGCGGGCCGCCGTTGAGCGCGCGGCCGGCGTCGCTCGGCCGGCCGAGGACGCCGCCGAGCCAGAGCTGCCCCGTCAGCTTCGGGTTCGCCGGGTCGGAGACGTCGTACTGGCGGAGATCGCCGTGGAGCCAGTTCGAGAAGTAGAGGAACCGGTCGTCCATCGAGAGCACGAGGTCCGTGATCAGGCCCGGCACCGGGAACGGCCAGCCCTCCTGCTCGACGCTCTCGACCGCGATCACCTGCTCGGCGCCCCAGCCGCCGTTTGCCCGGTGGAAGCGCCACATCGTGCTCGAGAGCGCGGCGCCGACGAAGCCCTCCTCGGCCTCGGGGTCGTGGAGCCAGCGGACCTCGAGCGGCACGAGGCCGTTCTCGCCGAGGTCGACCGTGTGCTCGAGCGTCCGCCGCTCGAGGTCCCAGAAGTGGATGCGGCTCCCGTACCGGCCGGCGGCGACGTCCTCGAGGTCGAAGCCCTTCTCGTACGCGTTCGGCTCGCCGAACTCCGAGGAGACGAGCACGTTCTTCCGCGGCTGGTACCAGAAGTCGTAGTTGAGCGGCGGCTTCTCGCCGCCGTTCTCCCAGCGGCCCTTGACCTCGAACGTCTTCGCGTCGAGGACGGCGAACCCGCCGGCGCCGTTCCCCTCGGCGTCGCCGAGCATCGAGAGGACGACGTTGTCGCCGGGCATGCAGTGGACGGTGTGCGGGCGCGTGTAGCCCGTGGCGGCGACGAGCTCATCGGGCTCGATCACCTTCTCGAGTCTCGGCCTGCGTGGATCGGTCGCGACGTCGACCACGTGGATCCGCGACGAGCGGAAGCCGGGGACGATCAGGTGCGAGCGGTCGGGGCCGTGGCAGGCGGAGCTGCAGCGGTTCCAGCCGAAGTGGTGGAGCTCGTCGCCGACCGATGGCATCGGCAGCTCGTGGACGATCCGGCCCTCCTCGGCGTCGACGACGGCGAGGAAGTCCGGCTGCTCGACCCCGGTGCCCTCGTGCAGGCAGGCGAGGTAGAGGAACTCCTCCGCGGGCGCCTGGAGCGCCTCCTGCGGGGAGTGGTGGAACGACGTGGGCTTGGCATCTGTCGGCATCAGACGCCCTCCTTTCTCGTTGCGGCTCTGGTCCGGGGCAGGCGCGCGGGCCGCCCCTTCCGTTCCTCGAGCAGCGGCGCGATGAGCGCCGCCGCCCGCGCGGCGCCGTCCGACTCGACCGGGCGGTAGTCGACCTCTCGGCCGATCTCCTGGGCGATCGCCGCCGCGATGGTCTCCGGCGTCTCCCGGTCGAAGTCCATGCGTCGGCCGGCGCCGTAACGGTCGAGTCGGTGGCGGACGTGGAAGTTCTGCTCGAAGTGGTGGCGGAGCGGGAAGTAGAGGAAGGGCCGCCGGTTGGCGGTGAGCTCCATCGAGGTCGTGAGGCCGCCCTGGACGACCGCGAGGTCGCAGGCGGCGAGGTGCCGGTAGAGCTCGTGGACGAAGGGCCGCACCTCGAGGCCCTCGCGGCTCGGCAGGCTCGCCGGGTCGATTCGCGGCCCCGCGACGACGATCATCCGCAGGGCGGGCACGCGGCGCTTGGCCTCGGGGTACGCGTCGATCACGCGGCGGAGGAGGTGCTCGCCGACGCCGGAGCCGCCGACCGTGACGAGGCAGACGAGCTCGTCGGGCGCATACCCGAGCTCCGCGCGGAGCGCGGCGCGGTCGGCGAACGCGGCCGGGTCGAAGCCCGTGACGTAGCCGGCGAAGGCATAGTGCTCCTCCGTCCACTCGCGGATCTCCGGGAGGTGGGGCGCGAACCGCTCGGGGACGATGTCCTCCGGTCTCCCGACGAAGACCGCTCGGTCGCGCACGCGCGGGTACCGCGCGACGTGCTCGATCATCTCCTCGTTGTAGTCGCCCGTCAGGAACGCCTCGTGGTCGCCGCCGTCGGGCATCGGCAGCCAGCCCACGAAGTCGGTGAGCCAGACGTACGGGGCGCGCTTCTCCTCGGGGTTCTCGTGGAGGTAGTAGTCCAGCTCCCACGCCTCGTCGCCGATCCAGAGGTCGTACTGGTCGTCCCGCACCAGGTCGTGGAAGACCATGAAGTTCGCGAGCAGGATCTCGTCCATCCGGCGGATCGCCTGGAAGCAGTGGAGGTCGTGCTCGGCCGACTCGCTCTCGATGTGGTGCGACTCGTTCGCGAGGAAGGCGCTCCCGGGATGGATCCGCTCGCCGCGTGCCTCGAGGACGGCCGTGACGGGGTGCTGTGCGAGCCAGTCGATCTCGAGGTCGGGGTGGAGCCTGCGGAGCTCGTCCGCGATCGCGGCGTCCCGCTGCGCGTGGCCGAGCCCGATCGGCGACGAGACGAAGAGCGCGCGCTTGCGGCGGCCGCCGCCGCGGGGCCAGCGTCGCGGGAGGCGCGGCGCGAGCGCGAAGTCGCGCAGCAGCAGGTTGACCTTGACGGGGTCGCGCGCGTGCGGCAGGTGCCCGGAGCCTTCGAGCACGACGAGCTCGGCGCCGGCCAGGTCCGCGAGCCGCTCCCCCGACGCGCAGGGGCGGATCGCGTCGTCGCTCCCGTGGATGACGAGCATCGGGCAGTCGATCCGGTCGAGGAGCGCCCGCACCTCGTCCTCGTCCTGCAGGCGGGGCGCGAGCTGCGACGCGACCAGCGTCTCGGGGTCCGTGTCGAGGCCCCAGCCCACGCAGTCCTCGCGCGGCTTCGTCGAGTGTGGCTCGCTGAAGCACTGCGCGAAGAAGAACTCGAGGAACTCCTCGTAGTGTGCGACCCAGTAGTGACGGTTCCATTTGTTCCATCCTTCGTAGGCGTCCCGCGACTCCTCGAAGTCGCGCATCGCCGTCTGGCGCGGTGTCGACGGGGGGAGCGGCAGGGACGGTGCGATGAAGACGATCCGCTCGACCCGCTCGGGATGCTCCGCGGCGAGGTGGAGCGACCGCTCCGCGCCCCGCGAGAGCGCGACGACGACGGCGCGGTCCGTCGCCGTTGCGTCGAGCACGGCGACCGCGTCGGCGGCGAACTCCTCCTCGCGGTAGGCGTCGGGCTCCGCCGGCCGGTCGCTGGCGCCGTTGCCGCGGCCGTCGAACGTCACGACGCGGCAGTGCCGCGCGAGGTACGGGATCTGCATCTTCCAGTGCCGGGAGTGGACGATCGACCACGTCGGCATGAGCAGCACCGTCGGCTCGCCCGTCCCGTACACCTCGTACGAGACGCGGACGCCGTCGCGCTCGACCTGCCCGGTCTCGTCCGGATAGCGGGCGCGCGACTGCTCACGGGCGGCGGTGGGGGCGTCGACGGTCACGCCGCACGCTCCTCGAGCCAGCCGTCGATCCAGTCGAGCAGGGCCTGGTGCTCGCCCTCGAGCCCCAGCAGGCCGTCGAGCATGATCCCCTCGTTGAACGCATAGACGAGCGAGACGAGCGCCTCGAGCGGGATCGGGAGGCCGAGCTCCTCGTGCACGGGCGCGAAGGCCTCGAGCAGGACGGCGCGCCACTGGGCGTGGACGCTGACGAGGCGGTCGCGCAGCTCCGGGCGGTTCCAGGCCATCGCCTGGAGCTCGAACCAGACCTTCTGGTACGGGCGGTCCTCGTCGAGGTACCGCATCGCGATCCGCCACTTCTCGACGAACGGGGTGTCTGCGGCGTACATCGCGCGCTGACGTTCGATGAGGCGGTCGGTGAAGCGGTCGAGCACCCGCACGAGCAGGTGCTCGACGGAGCCGAAGTAGTAGTGGACGAGACCGTGGTTGAGCCCGGCCTCCTCGGCGACGCGCCGCGTCGTGAGCCCGGTCGCGCCGACCTCGCCGAGCAGCCGCTCGGCGGCGTCGAGCAGCGCCTGCTCGTTGTCCTGGCGAGGGCGAGACGCTGTGTTAGTCATTCGACTAAGTCATTTGACTAAACATCCTCGTGATTGTCAAGAGCATCTGCGACGGGACTGTCGGGCGCGTTGCCATGATCCGGTCGTGGAGATCCGCTGGTTCGGCCAATCGGCGTTCCTGCTCCGCGGCGAGCGGTCCGTCGTCGTCGATCCGTTCTGCGACGTGAGCGTGCTCGCCTCACGCGGCCTTCGGTTCGACTACCCGCCCATCGAGGGGGTCGGCGCCGACGTCCTCCTCGTCACGCACGAGCACGTCGACCACAGCGGCGTCGAGGCGATCGAGGGAGAGCCGCTCGTGATCCGCTCGACCGCCGGGACCTTCGAGACGCCGATCGGGGAGGTCGTCGCGATCGCGGGCGAGCACGACGACGTCGCCGGCACGGCCCGCGGCCCGAACACCGTCTTCCGGTTCGCGCTCGACGGGCTCCGCGTCTGCCATCTCGGCGACCACGGGCAGGCCGCCCTGCGGCCCGAGCAGCGCGCGGCGATCGGCGAGGTCGACCTCCTCTTCGTGCCCGTCGGCGACTGGCCGACCGTCGGCGGCACCGCGGCCGCGGCGCTCGTGCGCGAGCTCGGTCCGCGGCTCGTCGTGCCGATGCACTTTCGGACGCCGGCCGTCAACTTCCTCGAGTCGCCCGACGCGTTCCTCGCGGCGCTCGGCGCGCGGGTCGAGACCCTCGACGCGAGCGAGGCGCACGTCGATGACCTCCTCGGCCGGGCGGGCGACCCGACGGTCGTCCTCTTCGCCGTTCCCCGCTGACCCCGTCCGGCGTCCGTCGGCGGCGCTATACACAGGCCTCCGTGTTCGTCTCCGTCACCACGACCAGGGGCTCGGCCGACGAGCCGATCGAGATCGCGACGATGGCGGGCGAGGAGATGCTCCCGTGGCTCCGGCAGATCGACGGCTTCGAGGGACTGCTGATGCTCTCCGACGAGGCCGCCGGGACGACGCTCGTGCTCTCGTTCTGGGAGAGCCGGGAGGTCGCGGAGCACCACCGCGTCGCGCGCGAGGCCTTCCGCGACCGGATCACGTCGGCGGTCAACGTCGAGGTGGTCGACGTCTCCGGGTACGAGCTGACGTTCGCGGATCTCGGGTCGTGGCGGCCCGGCGGCCGGGACGCGTCCGGCTAGCCGCTCCACGGGCCGATCGGCGTCAGCCGACGTCCGCGGCCAGCTCGGCCCCGGGCATGGTCACATACGACGCGCGATAGAACAGGAGGGGCTGCGCTTGCTCGTCGAAGCCCCCCTCGACGACCTGTCCGATGGCGACGACGTGGTCGCCACGCCGGAGCTCGGAGTCGAGGGTGCAGACGAGCCAGGCGAGCGCGCCGTCGATCACGGGCGCGCCGTGCATGAGCCGGTGGTCGATCTCGCCGAACTTCTCCTCCTGGCTGCGCTTCGTCGCGAAGAGCCGCGAGACGGACTCCTGCTCCGCGGAGAGCATGTTGATGCAGAACCGCTCGGACTCGCGGACGGCACTCAGCGTCCGCGAGCTGAGGTCGAAGCACACGAGGACGAGCGGCGGCGTCAGCGAGAGGGACGTCAGCGCGTTCGCAGTCGCACCAGCCGGGCCGGTCTCGCCCTCGGCCGTGATGACGCTGACCCCCGTCGCCCAGTGGCCCATCAACCGCTTGAAGTCGGTGACGTCCACCGACCGCATCCTACTCCGGCACCGGCGGCGCCGGCCATGGCCGGATCAGGCGCTCGGTTCCGTCAGCGCGGTCGTCTCGGCGGCCGCGCGGGCCTTGGCCCCCGGCGCGCCGAAGACGCCTGCCTCGGTCAACTCGTCGATCCGCTCGGTCGTGTAGCCGCAGAGCTCGGCGAGCACCACGTCCGTGTGCTCGCCCCGGAACGGCGCACGCCGGAGCGGCGGGTCCCCGGCGCTCACGCGCAGGGGCGTCGCCACCTGCCTGACCGGTCCCAGCCGCGGATGGGCGATCTCGACGACGCTCTCGCGCGCGACCGTCTGCGGATCGACGAGAGCGGCGGCGACGTCGTTCACCGGCGTGCTCGGCACGCCGACGCGCGCGAGCCGCTCCAGCCACTCGGCCGTCGAACGCTCGCGAAAGAGCGGCTCGAGGATCTCGAGCAGCTGCTCCGCGTTGCGTGACCGTGCGGCGAAGTCCGCGAAGGCCGGATCCTCGCGCAACTCGGGTCGCTCGAGCGCGTCGCAGAGCCGCTGCCAGAACTTCTCCTTCGGGCACGCGACGACGATCCAGCCGTCCTCCGTCTGGAAGTTCTGGAACGGGACGATCGAGGGATGCGCGGAGTTGCGACGACGCTCGGGCCCGTATCCCTCCGTCGCCACCCACGTCCCCACGTAGCAGAGCTCGGCGAGAGCTGTATCGAAGAGCGAGACGTCGCAGTCACATCCGACTCCGTCGCGCCGCGCGCGCCAGAGCGCACCGAGCATGGCGATGGCCGCCACGTATCCGCCGGACAGGTCGACGTGCGAGAGGCCGCTCTTCGTCGGGGGCGCGCCTGGCTCGCCCGTGATGGTCATCCACCCGGCGAGCGCCTGCATCATGTAGTCGTAGCCGCCGTCCGAGGCGCGGGGCCCGGTCATGCCGAAGCCGGACAGGGAACAGCAGACGATGCGCGGATTGACGTCCTTGAGATCGTCGTAGGTGATCCGGAGCTTCGCCGGCTGGTCGCCGCGGAGGTTGGAGAAGACGACGTCGACGTTTCGGACGAGATCCTCGAAGACCGGTCGGCTCTCCGGCAGCCGGAGGTCGAGCGAGATGCTCCGCTTGTTCCGGTTGAACGTCTCGAAGAAGAGCGAGTCCTCACCGTCCTGGAAGGGCGGCACGTAACGCCCGACGTCGCCGTTCGCCGTCGGGTCCTCGATCTTGATGACCTCGGCCCCGAGGTCGGCGAGCTGGAGCGTGCTCCAGGGGCCGGCGCCGTACTGCTCGAGGGCGAGCACGCGGACGTCGGCGAGCGGCGCGGTCACCTCGCCTTCTCCCGCTTCGTCTGCTCCCAGAGCCGCTCGTAGTTGGGCCGGAGGAACTCGAGATGGTCGTGCATGAGGTCGCCCGCGAGATCCGGGTCGCCCTTGTCGATCGCGTCCGCGATCTCCCGGTGCTGGCGACGCACCCCCTGGTGGAAGCGCGTCCCCAGGGACGTGCGCGTGAACCCGGTCATCAGCACGTTGAAGACGGGCTGGGCCGCAATCGCGAGCAGGGTGTTGCCCGAGGTCGCGAGGACGAGCGCGTGGAAGTCGGTGTTGTGCGCGAACTCGACCGCCGCGTCGACGGTGGGCCCCGAGTCGTGGATGCACTGGCGGAGCCGCGTTACGTCGTCGTTCGCCCGCCGCTCGGCGGCGAGGCGGGCGGCCGGCACCTCGAGCAGCTCACGTGCCTCGAGCAGTTCCTCCACCGTCACGTGGTGCGCGGTCGTGAGCAGGTTGATGCTCGAATGCAGGACGTCGGAGATGTGCCTGACGCTCGGCACCTGGACGTAGCTCCCGCCGCCCGCGCCCTTCGCTGTGCGGATCAGGTCCTGCGCCGTGAGAACGCGAAGCGCCTCGCGGATCGTCGCGCGGCTGACGCCGAACTCCTGCGCAAGGGCCATCTCGTTCGGGAGCCGGTCGCCGAGTGGGCGCTCTCCGTTGACGATCTGGCCCCGAAGCTCGGCGGCGACCTCCTCGTAGGCCTTGCGTTTGCGGCTGAGGGCCGGCGGACGGTCGGCGGACATGTCTGTGGCGGTCGAGTCGGGGCGGACGGTGTTCGCTGGCATTCAGTTGGCGCGTGGGGCGCTGCCGTCTCGGAGACAGGCGTTTGACACTGCCCGAATGTCCGACATATAACCAGATCTCGTGACGACGGCTGCCCTCGCCCACGTCCGGTCGCTCCTGTTCGCGCCCGCTTCGGATTCCCGGAAACTCGAGCGCGCGCTCTCCTCGGACGCCGACGCCGTCGTCGCCGACCTGGAGGACTCGGTCGTCCCTGCCGAGAAGGGCCGCGCGCGCGACAGCCTGGCCGGTCTGTTCGCATCTCGCGGGGGCGGCCCAGGGCGCATGGTCAGGGTCAACGGAGCCGACACCAACTACTTCGCGGACGACGTCGAGGCTGTCGCCGGCATGCAGCTCATGGCGATCGTCCTGCCGAAGGCGACACCCGAGTCGGTGGCCGCCCTCGGGCCCGACGGGTCGCCGGTGGTGGCGATCGTCGAGACCGCGCAGGGCGTTCGGCTCGCGTACGAGACCGCCGCCTCCGAGCGTGTCGTCGCGCTCGTGCTCGGCGCCGCCGACCTCGGCGCCCAGCTCTGGCTCGAGCCGCGCGAAGACAACCTGGAACTCCTCTATGCGCGCTCGAAGCTCGTCGTCGACTCCGCGGCCGCCGGCATCCGCGCGCCGTTCGACGTGGTGCATCTGAACGTCGAGGACGACGCCGGCATGGAGGCCGAGGCACGTCTCGCGCGCTCGCTCGGGCTTCGGGGCAAGGCGTGCATCCATCCACGCCAGGTCCCGATTGCCAACGAAGTCTTCCGCGCCAGCGAGGCCGAGGTCGGTTGGGCTCGCGACGTGCTCGCGGCCTACGACGCCGCCGCGCGCGACGGACGCGGGGCGCTCGTCGTCCGGGGCGCGCTCGTCGACCTCGCTCTCGTCCAGCGGGCGCGCATGATCATGGCAACGACGGAAGGGGCGGGCACGTGACGACTGACACCCGACCTGCGCCGAAGGAGTGGCGTGGGCGGTTCTTCGAGGACATCGAGGTCGGCGACGTCTACGTCAGCCGACTCGGGCGGACGATCACCGAAACGGACAACATCTGGTTCACGCTGCTGACGCTGAACACGAACCAGCTGCACTTCAACGTCCCGTACGCCGAACGGACCCGCTTCGGGAAGCCGCTGGTGAACAGCGCCTTCACGCTCGCACTGGTGACCGGAATGACGGTGCCGGACACGAGCGAGAACGCAACGGCGAACCTCGCGTGGACGGACATCTCCCTGCCGAACCCCGTCTTCGTCGGAGACACGCTCTGGGCGGAGAGCGAGATCGTGGAGACCCGCGAGTCGCGCTCGACCCCGACCGTCGGCATCGTCGCGATGCGCTGTCGGGGGATCAACCAGCGCCGCGAGGTCGTGATCGAGTTCAGGCGGACGTTCATGCTCTACAAGCGGGACGCGCCGGAGGTCGAGAGCGCCTTCCCGGGAACGGAGACTCCCTGGAATGTCTGAGCTTCGGATGACATCCGCACAGCGCATCGCAGC
>DASTKY010000265.1:0-2570 GCA_035715495.1 Gaiella sp.
TGCCTCGCCCCGGCGGGCCTCGACGTCGAGGTCGAGGCGCAGGAGTACCACGCGGTCGACGGCGAGGGGGACGCCGAGCTCCGCTCCGAGTACGTCGTCGACGGCGAGCTCGACGTCGGCGCCTGGGCCCACGACCAGCTCTCGCTCTCCGTCCCCGATCAGGTCCTCTGCCGGCCCGACTGCGCCGGCCTCTGCCCCGTGTGCGGGAAGGACCTGAACGTCGAGCCGCACGACCACGCCGAGGCGTCCGTCGACCCGCGCTGGGCGGCCCTCGAGGCGCTTCGCGACCCGTCCGACTGATCCGGCCCGGGGGCGCGGGCTCCGCTACCATGGGCCGTCGCTCATGGCAGTCCCGAAGAGAAAGACCTCGAAGTCCCGCCGCGACAAGCGCCGCGCCCAGCACGGGATCTCCGCGCCGCGCGTCGCGACGTGCGAGCAGTGCGGCTCGCCGAAGCAGTCGCATCGCGTCTGCCCGACGTGCAAGACGTACCGCGGGCGCGAGGTCAAGCCTCTCCGGGCACCCACTCCCTAGCGGCACGTGCCGATCCGCGTCGCGATCGACGCCCTCGGCGGGGACCACGCCCCGGGGGAGGTCGTCGCCGGCGCCGTCCAGGCGGCCTCCGACGCGATCGAGCCGGTCCTCTTCGGTCCGCCCGGCCTCGACGCCGAGGGCCTCGAGCTCGTCCCGTGCACGGAGGCGATCGCGATGGACGAGAAGCCCGCCGAGGCGGTGCGCGCCAAGCCCGACTCCTCGCTCGTCCGCTCGGCGCGCGCCGTCGGCGACGGCGACGCCGCCGCGGTCGTCTCCGCGGGGAACACGGGGGCGGTGCTCGCCGCCTCGCTCCTCCACGTGCGTCGGCTCCCAGGCGTCCTGCGCCCCGGGATCGCGATCGTGATCCCCGGCAGCCGCGGGCCGACGGTCCTGATCGACGCGGGGGCCAACGCCGACGCGCGGCCCGAGCATCTCGTCCAGTTCGCCCACATGGGCGCCGTCTTCGCGGAGGAGCTCCTCGACGTGCGCGAGCCGTCGGTGCGCCTTCTCTCGATCGGCGAGGAGCCCGAGAAGGGCAACCAGCTGACGCTCGAGGCGCACGCGCTCCTCGCCGAGGCCGACCTCCGGTTCGAGGGCAACACGGAGGGACGGACGCTGCTCGAGACGGCCGCGGACGTGGTCGTCTGCGACGGGTTCACCGGGAACGTCGCGCTGAAGACGCTCGAGGGGACGATCCGGAGCGTGCTCGAGGCGCTCCGCGGCGAGATCCGCGCCTCGACGATCGCGACGGTCGGGGGACTCCTGATCCGCCCCGCGGCGCGGGGCCTGCGCCGCCGCCTCGACCCGGACACGTACGGCGGCGGCTACCTGCTCGGGCTCCGCGGGCTGGTCGTCATCGCGCACGGCTCGAGCTCGCGCGTCGCGATCGCGAACGCCACCAGGATGGCGGCTCGCGGCGTCGAGCACCGGCTCGTCGAGCGCCTCGCCGCGCGGCTGCCAACGGCGTCGTCCGCCGACGTTGGCTGATGTTAGAGTCGCCGCTCAATTCCGTCCGGTAGACGACCAGTGAGGTTCAGAAGTGGCTCTTTCCCGCGATGAGGTGTACGAGCGCGTCAAGGTCGCGCTCGTCGAGAAGCTCGGCGCCGACGAGGGCGCAATCTCCGACGACGCGTCGTTCCAGGACGATCTCTCCGCCGACTCGCTCGACCTCGTCGAGCTGATCATGGAGCTGGAGGATCAGTTCGGGCTGAAGATCCCGGACGAGGACGCGCAGAAGCTGACCACCGTCGGTCAGGCTGTCGACTACGTCGTCGAGCACCAGTGAGGTGACCGGGGGGGAGGGCGCGACGCTCTCGCGCCTGATCGACGCCCTCCCCCTCGAGCGCCGCGAGCAGGTCTTCACCCACACGTCGTGGGCGCCGGACCGCGCGTCGTCGTACGAGCGCCTCGAGTTCCTCGGCGACTCCGTCCTCGAGCTCGCGATCGCGCGCGCGCTCTACGACCGCTTCCCCGACGCCTCCGAGGGACGGCTCGCGAAGATCCGCGCGCACGTCGTCTCGCGCCACAGCTGCGCCGCGGTCGCGCGCTCGCTCGAGCTCGGCGTCACCCTCGTCGACCGGGCGAGGGACGTCCCCGTCCCCGAGCTCGAGCGGATCTCCCTCAGCCGCAACGTCCTCGCCGCCCTCCTCGAGGCGGCGATCGCCGCCGTGTACCTCGAGGTCGGCTTCGACGCCGTCTCGGAGGCGATCGTCGAGGCGTTCGCGGAGCGGATCGAGTACGCGAGCACCGGCCACGTCGACAGCAAGACCGAGCTCCAGGAGGCGCTCGCCCGCACCGGCCGGATCGTCCATTACGAGGTGCTCGAGGTCGACGGCCCCCCGCACGAGCGCCGCTTCGTCTGCGCGGCGCTGATCGACGGGGAGCAGCTCGGCGTCGGGAGCGGCTCGACGAAGAAGGCGGCCGAGCAGGAGGCCGCCTCGCAGGCGCTCGCGGAGCTGGGCGTGTTTCCCGCCTGACGGGCTCCGCGGCGTCGTCCGCGGGCGACGCGATACTTCCACGCCGGTGCACCTGCGCTCCA
>DASTKY010000266.1:0-9598 GCA_035715495.1 Gaiella sp.
GGGGAACCGGGTTTCCCCCACGAGCCCCCTTCTTCCTGAGAGCGCGAGGAACCTCCCGGTTCCCCACACCCCTCCCGGCTCACGGGACAAGAGGCGTCCCGTGAGCGCGCGGAACCGCGAGCTCCTCACCCTCCTCCTCGCCGGTCTCGTCGCCTCAACCGCGTTCGCGAGCGCGTGGATCGCGGACGCGGCGCAGATCGACCAGGGCTGGCTGCCGTACGCGGCGCTCCTCGCCGGGATCTTTCTCGCGGCGCACCTCGTGGCGCGCGTGATCGTCCCCGAGGCCGACCCGACGCTGCTGCCCCTCGCCGCGCTCCTCTGCGCGATCGGGCTCGTCTTCGTCTACCGCATCGACGCGGACGACGGGCGGCGCCAGCTCGTGTGGGTCGGCGTCGGCGTTCTCGCGTTCGCGCTCGTGCTCGTCTGGCTCCGGTACGACTACCGCGTCCTCGAGCGCTACAAGTACGTCTTCGGCGTCTCGGCGATCGTGCTGCTGATGCTCCCGTCCGTCCCGGGCCTGGGGACCCGGATCAACGGCGTCAAGCTCTGGGTCGACCTCGGTCCGCTCCGCTTCCAGCCGGGCGAGATCGCGAAGATCTTCCTGGTCATCTTCCTCGCGGGCTACCTGCGCGACAAGCGCGAGGCGCTCGCGCGCGGCCGGTTGAAGGACTTCGGGCCGCTGCTCGCGATCTGGGGCGGGGCGATGCTCGTCCTCGTCCAGACGAGCGACCTCGGCTCCGCGCTCCTCAACTTCGGGATCTTCCTCGCGATGCTCTACGTCGCGACGGGGCGGCTCTCGTACGTGCTCGCCGGCCTCGTGCTCTTCGCGGGCGGCGCGGCGGCCCTCTACAACGCGCTCGACCGGGTGCAGCAGCGCGTCACGGTGTGGCTCGAGCCGTGGACCGACGACAAGGTCTACTGCACGATCAACGGGGCGCTCGAGTACCGCCAGAACTGCGACTCGTACCAGCTCGTCAAGAGCCTCTACTCGATCGCGAACGGCGGCTACGGCGGCACGGGGATCGGCCACGGGACCTTCGAGACGGTCGCGGGGACGCAGCTGATCCCCTACCTGCAGACGGACTTCGTCTACTCGGCGATCGCCCAGGAGCTCGGCCTCATCGGCGCCGCGGCCGTGCTCCTCCTCTTCCTCGCGCTCGTGGCCCGGATCATGCGCGTCGCCCTGATCGCCCACGACGGCTTCTCGAAGCTCCTCGCGGCCGGGCTCGGCTTCGGCTTCGCGCTGCAGACGTTCATCATCGTCGGCGGCGTCCTCCGCCTCGTCCCGCTGACGGGCATCACGCTGCCGTTCGTCTCCTACGGGGGCTCGAGCATCGTCTCGAACTTCGTGATGCTCGCCCTCGTGATGCTGGTCTCGAACCGCGCCGTCCGCGGAGCGCCCACGTGAACCGGCAGCTGACCCGCGTCGCCTGGGCGGCGATGGCGCTCATCGTGGCGCTCGTGATCGGCACGACGTACTGGCAGACCTGGGCGCGGCCCGGGCTCGCGGCGCGCCAGGACAACGAGATCCAGCGCGTCCAGGAGTTCCAGGTGAAGCGGGGGCTGATCCTCGCACCGGAGCGCGTGCTCGCCCGCAACCGTCCCGTGAAGCGCGGCGGCCGGACGCTCTACTTCCGCCGCTACCCGCAGGGCCGCCTCGCGGCGGCCGTCGTCGGCTACTCGACCGTCTCGCGCGCCCGCGCGGGGCTCGAGAAGTCGCTGAACGGCGTCCTGACGGGCACGGGGGGCAACCTCGCGAACCTCGTCGAGCGCCAGCTGGACGACCTCCGCAACGAGCCGATCGTCGGCGACACCGTCGTCACGACGCTCGACCTGCCCGCCCAGCAGGTCGCGCTCGAGCAGCTCGGCCGTCGCTGCGGCGCGGTGACCGCGATCGACCCGCGGACCGGGAAGCTCCTCGTGATGGCCTCGTCGCCGAGCTACAACCCGAACCTCGTCGAGAACGACTTCGGCAAGATCAGCTCGATCACGGCGGACTGCCGGCCCGCGGCGCCGCTCGTGAACCGGGCCTCCCAGGGCCTCTACCCGCCCGGCTCGATCTTCAAGGTCGTGACCGCGTCGGCGGCCCTCTCCTCGCACCGGTGGGAGCCGAGCTCCACCTTCGTCGACCCCGGGTACTGCATCGCCTACGGCAAGCGCGTCAACAACTTCGACACGAGCCGCCCGTTCGGGCGGATCGACCTCGCGACCGCGCTGCAGTACTCGGTCAACTCCGTCTTCTGCAACATCGGCAAGGCGCTCGGGGCCAAGAAGATCCTCGACCAGGCGAAGAAGTTCGGCTTCTACGAGCGCCCGCCGCTCGAGACGCCCGAGAGCGAGCGCTATCCGAGCGGCCTCTACCGCAACGGCGACCTCTGGTACCCCGAGCGGAACTCGGACGTCGACGCCGGGCGGATGGCCTTCGGACAGGAGCGGATGCTCGTCACGCCGCTCCAGATGGCGATGGTCGCGGGCGGGATCGGCAACGCCGGGATCGTGATGCGGCCGTTCGTCGTCGAGAAGCTCGTCTCGCCCAGGGGGCTGACCGTCGACCGCACGCGCCCCGAGCGGCTCGACCGCGCCGTCGGGCCGGTCGACGCGCGCGACGTCCAGGACATGATGGTGCGGGCGGTCCAGAGCGGGACGGGCACCGCGGCGCAGATCCCCGGCTACCGCATCGGCGGCAAGACGGGCACTGCGGAGACGGGCGTCGCCGGGCGCAACACGACGTGGTTCATCGCCTTCGCGGGGCGGCCGGGCCAGCGGCCCGAGGTGGCGATCGCGGTCGTGCTCGAGAACCAGTCCCTGACGGGCGGCGCGACGGCGGCGCCGATCGCCCGCGCGGTGATGGAGGCACTCCTGCGTTCGGCGGCGAATCCGTAGCCGAGGCCGCATCTACCCTTTCGCATGACGCCATGACGACCATCGACGAGCGCCGCGGCACGATCTTCGCGGGCCGCTACCGGCTCGAGCGCAAGCTCGGCAGCGGCGGCATGGCAGACGTCTGGCTCGCCGAGGATCAGGAGCTCGGTCGCAAGGTCGCGATCAAGATGCTCCACGAGCGCTACGCGAACGACACGCAGTTCGTCGAGCGCTTCCGCCGCGAGGCGACGCACGCCGCGGGGCTGTCGCATCCGAACGTCGTCTCGATCTACGACCGCGGCGAGGCGGAGGGCTCCTACTTCATCGTGATGGAGTACGTCGAGGGGCGGACCCTGAAGGAGCTCCTCGTGACGCGCGGGCCCTGCCCGGTGCCCGTCGCGATCTCGTACGTCCGCCAGGTGCTCGCCGCGCTCCGCTACGCGCACCGGAACGGGATCGTCCACCGCGACATCAAGCCGCACAACGTGCTCGTCGACCACGAGGGCCGGGTCAAGGTCGCCGACTTCGGGATCGCCCGGGCCGGCTCGAGCCAGATGACCGAGGCGGGCTCGATCATCGGCACGGCCCAGTACCTCTCGCCGGAGCAGGCGCGCGGGGCGCCCGTCGACGAGTCGTCCGACCTCTACTCGACGGGGATCGTCCTCTACGAGCTCCTCACGGGCGAGCTGCCGTTCACCGGCGAGACGCCCGTCGAGATCGCGATGAAGCACCTCTCGCAGGTGCCGCCCGCCCCGTCCTCGATCCGCCCCGAGATACCGCGCGACCTCGACCTCGTCGTCCTCCGCGCCCTCGCCAAGGAGCCCGCCGACCGCTACCGCTCGGCGAAGGAGATGGACCGCGACCTCGAGCTCGTCGGGCGCGGCGAGCCGGTCGGGACCGAGACGGAGGCGGCCGCGACGATGGTGCTGCGGGGCGAGACCACCGCCGCGACGACCGTCCGGCCGGCGGCGGCGGGCTTCGGCGGCGACGAGCGCTACCGCTCGTACGACAGCGACGTCCGGACCGGCCGTGCATGGTGGCCGTGGCTGCTCGCGGTCGGCGTCGCGATCGCGCTCGGGATCGCCGGCTGGTTCGTCTACGACGACGTGCGCGACCGGATCGACGCGAACGAGCCGGTCGCAGTGGACAACTACACGGGGATCCTCGAGCAGAACGCGGTCGACCTGATCGTCGGCGACGGGTTCGAGGCCAAGGTCGTCCGCCGCCCGAACGCCGACGTGCAGCCGCGGTACGTCTTCCAGCAGGAGCCCGAGCCTGGGACGCGCCTGCCGAAGGACAGCATCGTCACGGTGATCGTCTCGACCGGCAAGCCGAAGGTCACGGTCCCGTTCGTCGTCGGGAAGTCCCGCGACACGGCCGTCGCCGAGCTGACGCAGCGCGACCTCGAGGCGACCGTGGTCGAGGTCAACTCGGAGCGCCAGTCGGGCGTCGTCACGGCCCAGAACCCGCGCGCCGGCACGGTGCTCGTCTCGGGCGCGTCGGTGCGCATCAACGTCTCCAAGGGGCCCAAGCCGATCGCCGTCCCGAGCGTCGTCGGCCAGACGTACGAGCTCGCCGCCGCCCAGCTCCAGTCGGCCGGCTTCACCGTCGGGCGCGTCGACGTCGAGAGCAACGAGCCCGCAGGCACCGTCGTCACCCAGAACCCGCCGGGCAACTCGACGGCGACGCGCGGCTCGCCCGTCACGCTCTCCGTCTCGCGCGGCCCGTCGACCGTGAGCGTCCCGGACGTCTCGTTCCAGAGCGTCGCCGACGCGCGGGCGACGCTGCAGGCGGCCGGGTTCCGCGTGAGCGTCACGCAGCAGGAGACGGAGGACGAGAGCCTCGACGGCGTCGTGCTCTCGCAGGACCCGCCCGCGGCGAGTCAGGCCGACCCGAAGTCCGTCGTCACGCTGACGGTGGGCTCCTACGTACCGCCGCCCGACGTGACGTCCCCGTCCACCACCACGTCGCCGGACGACACGACGACGACCCCGTGAGCGCCCGCGTCCGGGTGGCCGTGCTCGCGGGCGGGCGGTCGAGCGAGCACGAGATCTCGCTCGCGTCCGCCGCGTCCGTCGCCGCCGCGCTCGACCCTGAGCGCTACGAGGTGACGACGATCGGGATCGGCCGCGACGGCCGCTGGGAGCTGCCCGCCGCGGGCGACCGGGCGCTGCCCGACGGCGCGGCGGGTGCGCTCCCGGAGGCGGGCGACGGCCCGGGCGGGACGCTGCCCGTGCCGCGCACGAGCGCCCCGACGCCGCTCGGCCCGGTCGACGTCGTCCTCCCCATCCTCCACGGGCCGTTCGGCGAGGACGGCACGGTGCAGGGCCTCCTCGAGCTCGCCGCCGTCCCCTACGTCGGCTCGGGCGTCACCGCCTCGGCGCTCTGCATGGACAAGGACCTCTTCAAGGCGGTGCTCCGCGACCGCGGGATCCCGGTCTGCCGCAGCGTCACGCTCCGTCCCGGCGACGCCGTCGAGCACCCGTTCCCGTACCCCGTCTTCGTGAAGCCGGCCCGGCTCGGCTCGTCGGTCGGGATCTCGAAGGTGCGCGCCGCGACCGACCTCGACGAGGCGGTCGCGCTGGCCTTCCGTCACGACGACAAGGTGCTGGTCGAGGAGTTCCAGGACGGCGTCGAGGTCGAGTGCGGGGTGCTCGGGAACCGCGAGCCGGTCGCCTCGGTGGTCGGCGAGATCGTCGCCCACGCCGACTGGTACGACTACGCGGCGAAGTACGACGAGGGCGGGATGGAGCTCGTCGTCCCGGCGCGGATCTCCGATGAGGCGGCGGAGCGCGTCCGGGAGCTCGCGGTCGCGTCGTTCGTCGCGACCGACTGCGAGGGGATGGCGCGCGTCGACTTCTTCGTCCGCCCGGACGGCGAGGTCGTCGTCAACGAGCTGAACACGATCCCGGGCTTCACGGCGACGAGCGTCTACGCGAAGCTCTTCGACGCCTCGGGCGTGCCGTACGCCGACCTGCTCGACCGGCTCGTCCAGCTCGCCCTCGAGCGCCACGAGCGGCGTCGTTTGCTGGAGTTCTGAACGCCGTTCGACTCGCCGAGGCAGTTGCGACCGCGTAGCGGTCGCCTTCAAGGGTGTTCCCTCGCCGCAGGCGAGGGATCAAGCCGCAGGATTCGGCTTCTGCCCCATCCTGCTTGGCGAGCTAGCCGAGCACTGCGGCCAAGGCGTCCTCCCAGGCCGCGAGCGCCTCGTCGAGCACGGGCTCCTCGATCGTGAGGGGGCAGAGCACGCGGATGCAGTTCCCGTGCACGCCCGCCTTGAGGAGGATGACGCCGCGCGCGAGCGCCGCGTCGATCACCTCGGCCGCCAGCTCGGGCGCCGGCTCCTTCGAATTCGGATCGCGGACGAGCTCCATGGCGAGCATCGCGCCGAGGCCGCGGACGTCGCCGATCGCGGGCCAGCGTGACTGCCAGGCGTGCAGCTGCTCGCGGAGGCGGTCGCCGACGACTGCGGCGCGGGCTACGAGGCCCTCGTCCTCGAAGACGTCGAGGACCGCGAGCGCGGCGGCCTGCGCCACCGGGTTCCCGATGTACGTGCCGCCGATCGCCCCCGCATGCGCGCCGTCCATGATCTCCGCGCGGCCGATGACCCCCGACAGGGGAAGGCCCGCCGCGATCGACTTCGCGACGGTGACGAGGTCGGGCTCGACCCCGAAGTGCTCCATCGCGAACATCCGGCCGGTGCGGCCGAAGCCCGTCTGCACCTCGTCGGCGACGAGCACGATCCCGTGTCGGTCGCAGATCGCCCGGAGCCCCTCGACGTAGGCCTGCGGCGCGGGGACGAAGCCGCCCTCGCCCTGCTGCGGCTCGAAGACGATCGCGGCGACGTGCTCCGGTGCGACGTGCGTCTCGAGCACGCGCTCGAGCTGGGCGAGCGCCGTGATCGCGTCGGGCCCGCGGTACGTGTTCGGGTACGACGTGCGGTACACCTCGGGCGCGAACGGCCCCATCCCGAGCTTGTAGGGGTGGGACTTCGAGGTCATCGTCAGCGAGAGCAGCGTCCGGCCGTGGAAGCCGCCCTCGTACGCGATCACCGCAGGGCGGCCGGTGTGCAGGCGCGCGAGCTTGACCGCGTTCTCGACCGCCTCGGTCCCGGCGTTGAAGAACGCCGCGCGGGTCGGGCCGGCGATCGGCACGAGCGCGCACAGCCGCTCCGCGAGCGCGACGTACGTCTCGTACGGGACGACCGTGTAGTCGGTGTGGAGGAAGCGCTCGGCCTGGTCGGCGACCGCCGCGACGACGCGCGGGTGGGCGTGGCCGGCGTTGACGACCCCGACGCCGCCGGCGAAGTCGATGAAGACGTTGCCGTCGACGTCCGTGATCGTCGCGTTCTCGGCCGCCGCGGCGTAGACGGGGAGGTGCACCCGGAGGGGCGCCGCGACCGCGTTCGCCTCGCGCTCCGCGAGCCGCCGCGACTCGGGGCCCGGAACCTCCGTCTGCAGCCTGATCGTCCGCGTCACCGCCATCCGGGCCAGCGTATCGGAGGCTCCCGCTAGTAGATTCGCGAAGTGGACGCGTGGCTCGAGAGCCTCGGCGAGGATCCTGTCGCCGTCCTCCGGGCGTGGCTCGCGGAGGCGCGGGAGGCAGGTCTCCACGAGCCCGAGGCGGCTGCGCTCGCGACCGCGACGCCCGACGCGGTGCCCTCGGTGCGGATGGTGCTCGTGCGCGGGATCGACGAATCGGGGCTCCGCTTCTATACGAACTACGAGAGCCGCAAGGCCGCCGAGCTGGGGCTCAACCCGCACGCGGCGCTCGCGTTCCACTGGCGGCCGCCGCTCCAGCGGCAGGTCCGGGTCGAGGGGCCCGTCGAGCGGCTGCCGGAGGAGGACTCGCTGGCGTACTTCCGCGCCCGGCCCCGCGAGAGCCGGCTCGGCGCCTGGGCGTCGCCACAGTCGCATCCGCTCGCGGATCGCGACGAGCTCGACGACGCGTACCGCGACGTCGAGACGCGGTTCGCGGGGGACGAGGACGTGCCGCTGCCGCCGTTCTGGGGCGGCTACCGCCTCGTCCCGCAGGCGATGGAGCTCTGGCAGGGCCGTCCCAACCGGCTCCACGATCGCGCGCGCTACGAGCGGGCCGACCTCGTCTGGTCGCGGGTCAGGCTCGCGCCGTAGGGCTCACCCGGCGCTCTCGCGATACAGGCGGGTGAAGCAGGCGAGGTCGTCGAGGTCGGCCGGCTCGTCGCCATACGTCAAGACGCAGCCGAACGGCCGCACGCCTTCAGGTGCCGCCGTGACCTGCTCCCCCGTCGCTCGAGCCGGTCGACGAGCCGGTGTCGCCGGGCGCCCTAGGAGGGCGGCGCGAGCGCCGTCTTCGTGTAGAGGCCGGACGCGTTCCAGAGGAGATAGCCCTTCGCGCCCTGGAGCCGGGCGGCGCGGACCTGCTGGAGCACCTGCTCGGGGCGGTAGTTCCAGTCCTGGATCCAGGGGATCAGCTGCGCCTGGCTGCCCTTCACCTGCTCCTTGAAGTCGACGAGCGTCCGGAACACGGTCTCGCCGGGCTCGGAGCTCGGGCTGACGATCCCCAGCTCGCCGCCGCCGTAGAGCACGGGGTAGGCCATCGGGTGCACATGGTCGACGTGCTGCGAGATCCAGCGCGGCACCTGGCCGATGCCCATGTCGCGCGTGGCGGAGAGCCCGAAGAGCGCCGCCGAGACCCGGACGCCGAGCGGTGCGAGCCGCTGCTTGGCGTACGCGACGAAGCTCGCGATCAGCTCGCCCTTGGGCACCCGCGTACGGCCGGGGTAGACGGCGTTCCCGACGTCGCCGTCCGAGGGGAAGCGGACGTAGTCGAGCATGATCTCGTCGAACCCGGCGCGCGCGGCGGCCGCCGCGACGGACACGGCGTAGTCCCAGACCCGCCGGTCGTACGGGTTGACCCACGCGAGGCCCGCGCTCGTCCGCCAGACGCTGCCGTCGCGGTTCTTGATCGCGAAGTCGGGGCGCGCCGCGGCGAGGTACGGGTCCTGGAAGACGACGACGCGACCGATCAGGTAAACGCCCTTGCGGTGCATCCGCCGGACGACCTCGGCGGGCTTGTAGTACGTGCGCACCGCACCCGTCTTGCGGGCGAGCGGGACGTTCGGCGGGAACGCGATCTCGCCGCCCTCGTCCTTCACGTCGAGCTCGATCGTGTTCAGCCCGTACTTCGTCAGCCTGACGTACTCGTCCAGCTTGCCGGGCAGCGACGCGAGCGCGCCCGTGACGTGGACGCCGCGCACCTCGACCGGCATCGGCCGCGGCCTCGTGGCCACCGCGAGCGGCGTGATGCGGGTCGTCAGCTGCGCGTCCGCGGCCGCCGCGGCGCCCGTCGCGCCCCCCTTCTCGCTCTTGCCGGCGAGCGTCATCCCGCCGGCGAGCGCCAGCACGGCGAGGAGCAGCGCCGCCGCGATCGCGGCCCTGCGTCTCCGCTTGCGTCGCCGAACCGCGTCCCGTCGAGCGCGGAAGCGCTCGTTCGGGTCGAGCGATGGGTAGAGCATGGACACCGAACGTGGAAGTGTAGGTCATTCGCGGGGTCCAGCCCGCGACACGCGCCGATCTCCTGTTCGCGAGCGGGAACCCGCGAAAGCGGTTCCCGCCGCTTGATCCCCGCCTCCGGGGGGCACTTCCCTGAAGGCGCCCGCTGTCGCGGTCGCGATGGACTCAGAGCAACGGCGCGTGCCCGAAAGTCACGCGGGCTCGAGGGGTTGCGGCGGCGAAGCCGACGCCTTGAGGGATTC
>DASTKY010000267.1:0-4923 GCA_035715495.1 Gaiella sp.
GGGATGCCCGGGGTACCACTCGGCCGGGACGTCCTGGCGCCCCGGCACGGAGTCCACACCGACGAGCTGGTGCTCGGCGATCAGCAGGTTCCCGTCCGCCTCGCGGACGAAGACGTCCCGGAGGCGGATCCAGAGGTGCCACGTCGCGCCGGTCGCCTTCATCCGGTGGTACGCGTAGACGTAGCTCCAGAGGGTGATGCGGCCGTCGCCGTCCTCGTCCCAGCGGAGGTTCGTCGCGTGGTGGCTCGTGCGCTCGTAGGCGACGAGGATCCGGCCCAGCGCGCGCCCGATCCTGTCGCGCCCCTGGAGGAACTTGCCGGTCATCACCTCGGCCGTCGCGTCCTCGGTGAAGTTCGCGACGGCGCCCGCCGGATCCTGGGCGTCGATCCGCTCGAAGTAGTCGAAGAGCGTGCGGGCGGGGTCCTGCGCCACGCGTCGAATCTACCAACCGTTCGCTTGAAATCAAGTCGCGGCCGTCGGTAGGCTCGGTCGGCGATGGCGCACGGGACCGGCTTCACGCTCACCCCGGACGACCCGGTCACGTTCCCCGAGTGGATCCGCCACCGGGCCCGCCTCGGCGGCGACAAGACCGCCCTCGAGGTCTGCGGCGTGACCCGCACCTACGCCGAGCTGGACGAGCGGACCGACCGCTTCGCAGCAGGCTTCGCGGCGCTCGGGCTCGAGCCCGGCGAGCACGTCTCGGCGATGATGCTCAACTCGATCGAGAACGTCGAGGCCTGGTTCGGGCTCCAGAAGGCGGGGCTCGTCGAGGTGCCGGTCCACACCGCCTCGCGCGGCGCCGCGCTCCAGTACGTCGTCGACCACGCCGACGCCCGCGCGGTCGTGATCGACGAGGCGTTCCTCCCGCACCTCGCGGGGATCGTCGAGGGGCTGCCGAAGCTCGAGCACGTCGTCGTCAACCGGTCGGAGCCGGGCGAGCCGACCGAGCTGCCCACGCGCGTCGCCGTCCACGACCTCGCCGACCTGGCGCTCGACGGCCCGCCCCCGACGCCGAGCCTCTACCGCGACGACACCGCCGTCGTCCTCCACTCGTCGGGCACGACGGGCCCGCCGAAGGGCGTCGTCCTCTCGCACGGGGCGGTCCTCCACCTCACGCGCCACCTCGTGTGGCTCATGGGCTACACGTCCGACGACCGCCTCTACACGGCGTTCCCGCTCTTCCACAACAACGCGAAGTACACGAG
This sequence comes from Gaiella sp., assembly GCA_035715495.1. Taxonomy (GTDB): domain Bacteria; phylum Actinomycetota; class Thermoleophilia; order Gaiellales; family Gaiellaceae; genus Gaiella. Next base: position 1,206 of record DASTKY010000267.1, read on the forward strand.
CGTCTGCGCGGCGCTGGAGTGCGGCGGCTCGCTCGTGATGGACAAGAAGTTCCCCGTGAAGACGTTCTGGGAGGTCGCGCGCGAGAAGGAGGTCACCGCGTTCAACTACATGGGCGCGCTGCTGATGATGCTCCACAAGCAGCCCGACCGGCCGGACGACGCCGACAACCCGATCCGCATCGCCTTCGGCGCCCCGTGCCCCGTCGAGATCTGGGAGCCGTTCGAGCGCCGGTTCGGCGTCTCGCTCGTCGAGGTCTACGGGATGACCGAGGCGCCGATGATCACCGAGAACCGGCTCGACGAGCGCGTCGTCGGCACCGCCGGGCGGGCCTCGATGACCTACGAGGTGCGGATCGTCGACGAGGACGACCAGGACGTGCCGCCGAACACCCCCGGCGAGATCGTCGCGCGCCCCAAGCAGCCGGGCGCCCTCTTCAGCGGCTACTACCGCCGCGACGACGACACCGTCGAGGCGTGGCGGAACCTCTGGTTCCACACGGGCGACCGCGGGATGCTCGACGAGCAGGGCTACCTGACCTTCATCGACCGGATGAAGGACTGCATCCGCCGGCGGGGCGAGAACATCTCGTCCTGGGAGGTGGAGTCGACGATCAACGCCCACGACGCGGTGCTCGAGTGCGCGGCGTACGGGGTCGCCTCGGAGCTCTCCGAGGCCGACGTGATGGTCGCCGTCGTCCTCCGGCCCGGCGCCGAGCTCGCGCCCGAGGCCCTGCTCGACTACTGCACGGGCAAGATGGCCCACTTCGCGATCCCCCGCTACGTCCGCTGGATGGACGCGCTCCCGCGCAACCATGCCGAGCGCGTGCAGAAGACCGAGCTGCGCGCGGACGGCGTCACGGCCGACACCTGGGACCGCGAGGCGCACGGGTACAAGGTCGCCCGTTGAGCCACCGCGTCTCGGTCGACCGGGACGTGCCCGTCACGACCCGCGACGGGGTCGACCTCGCGACCGACGTGTACCTCCCGGAGGGCGAGGGGCCGTTCCCGACGCTCCTCACCCGGATCCGCGGCTCGCGCTCCGCGGCGTTCATCGTCGGCGTCCTCCTCCTCAACCCGCTCGAGGCGGTGCGCCGCGGCTACGCCGTCGTCGTCCAGGAGGTGCGCGGCCGCTCGGGCAGCGGCGCCGCCTGGCATCCGTTCGTCCACGAGGTCGCCGACGGGGAGGACTGCCTCGACTGGGTCGTCGGGCAGCCGTGGTGCGACGGGCGGGTCGGCGTCTACGGCACCGCGTACTCGGCCTCGACGGCGCTCTACGTCACCGGGCTCGGCCGCGACGAGGTGCGGGCGTGCGCGGTGCTCGGCACGGGCGCCGACCTCCACGACGGCTGGGTGTACACGAGCGGCGCCTTCGAGCTCGGGTGGAACGTCTACTGGGCGTACATGACGCTCGCGGAGTCGATCGCCCGGCTCGACGTCCCCGCCGAGGAGCGCGCCGCGCTCGCTGCCGACTACGCCGAGGCGATCCGCCGCGCGCCCGAGGTCGCCGCGCGGCTCCCGATCTCCGACCACCCGCTGCTCGAGCGCGGCGGCGACCACCAGTTCCGCGAGTGGCTCGACCACCCGGACTACGACGACTACTGGCGCGCCGTCGACGCGCTCGCCGAACCGTCGCGGCTGCGGGCGCCGATGCTCTCGATCGTCGGCTGGTGGGACAACTTCCTCAAGTCGCACTTCGACCTCTACCGCGGGCTCTCGGGCCACGCGCCGCACCGGCTCGTCTGCGGCCCCTGGGAGCACACGAACTACGTCTCGCCGTTCTCCACGAGCCGCACCGGCGCCGTCGAGCTCGGGCCGGACGCGGCCTGCGGGGCCGGGTTCTCGACGCCGCTCGTGCTCGACTGGATGGACCGCTGGCTGCTCGGCCGCGACGCGGGCGCGGCCGGCGGCGTGCGGTACTGGCAGCACGGCGCGAACGAGTGGCGGGAGACGGAGGCGTGGCCGCCGCCGCACGCCGAGCAGCGCTGGCACCTGCGGGCCGGGGGAGGGCTCACGACGGACGCGCCGGGGGAGGAGCCGCCCGACGGGTACCGCTACGACCCGCTCGACCCCGTCCCCACCGTCGGCGGCAAGACGCTGATGCCGACGATCGCGACGGCGGGGATCGAGGACCAGTCCGCGGTCGCGGCGCGAGCCGACGTGCTCGTCTACGAGACGCCGCCGCTCGACAGGCCCGTCGAGCTGCACGGCCCCGTCCGGGTGGAGCTCTGGGCGTCGTCGAGCGCCGTCGACACGGACTTCACCGCGAAGCTCGTCGACGTCGCTCCGGACGGGTTCGCCGCGAACCTCGCCGACGGGATCGTGCGCGCGCGCCACCGCGAGTCGCCGCGGACGCGCTCGGCGCCGCTCGAGCCCGGTGCGCCGACGCGGTTCGCGATCGACCTCTGGGACCTCGCGCACACGTTCCTGCCCGGGCACCGGCTGCGGCTCGAGGTGAGCTCGAGCAACTTTCCGCGCTTCGACCGGAACCCGAACACGGGCCACGAGCCCGGCGTCGACGGATCGGACGACGTCGTCGTCGCCGAGCAGCGCGTGTACCACGACGCCGAGCGCCCGAGCGCGCTCGTGCTGCCGGTCGCGACCTAGGCGACGCCGACGACCGCGGTGCCCGCGACGGTCCGCGTGCCGTCGTCGCGGTCGAGCCAGACCTCGCACGTCGCGCGCCGCTCGCCCGCGTGCTCGTCGACCGACCGGACGACGCCGCCGGCCGTGACCGCGTCGCCGTCGAAGACGTTCGCCGTGAAGCGGATCGTCAGCTCCCGGACGCAGCCCGGCCCCGCCCACGCGTGGAGCATGTTGATCACGTAGCCGAGGTTCGTCGGCCCCTGGTTGATGACGCGCTCGCCGAGGCCGCGGCGCGCGACCTCGTCGCGATCCCAGTGGATCGTGTTCGGGTCGCGCGCGATCGCCGCGAAGAGCTTCATCTTCTCCGGGTCGACCGCGTCGACGCGCCAGGACGGGAGCTCGGTGCCGGGCGCGACGCTCATGCGCGCAGGAAGAGCCAGGTCGGGCGCGCCTCGGCGACGAGGTCGCCGCTCTCCGGCTCGCGCAGCTGGAAGAGGAACGTGACCGCGTCCATCGGGCCGAGCTTGCGGCTCTGCTTCCGCTCGACGGCGACGACCTCGCCCGACGCGGCGTAGGGCGTGTCCTCGCGCAGCTGGTCCTCGAAGCGCCAGTGGAACTCGCCGCCGCGCACGGCCTCGTCCGACTCCGCGCGGAAGAGCGCGAAGATCTCGCCGATCCCGAGCCCGCCGCCCGCCACGGTCACGTGGAAGAGCGCGGCGGGGTGGACGAGCCCGTCCGGGAGGGGCGGCACGCCCATCACGTCGCTCAGGAGGACGTTCTCCCAGTGGGCGATCGTGACCGTCCCACCGGGGAAGCGGTAGCCGACGAGGGCCTGCAGCTCCTGCTCGGTCACCGCCACCGGGCGACCGTATCATCGGCCGCGTGGCGGGCTTCGACCTCGAGGGGCGGGTGGTCTGGGTCACCGGCTCGTCCCGTGGGATCGGCCGCGGCGTCGCCGAGCACCTGGCCCGCAACGGCGCGCAGGTCGTCGTCCACGCGCGGTCGACGGAGGCGCTCGAGGACGTGGTCGCGGCGACCGGTGGGCTGCCGGTCGTCGCCGACGTCCGCGACGAGGAGGCCCTGCGCGCGGCGGTCGAGGCCGTCCGCGAGCGGTTCGGCCGGCTCGACGGCGTCG